>JAFYUG010000352.1 GCA_017558545.1 Oscillospiraceae bacterium
CCTCACCCTTGGTGAGAGCGCTCTGGGTGCCCTGGCGCTGATTTGCCAGATAGTTCTTGATGGAGTCGTGCAGAACGGACTCGTTGGGCTCAATGCCGAAGATAACGTCAGAGAGCTCGATGGTGCTGACCTGTTCGCCAGCCATGTTGAATACTTTTGCAGTAGCCATTTACGATACTCTCCTTTCCTTACTTGTTTCGTGCAGAGGCCTTCTGAGGATTGACACGAGCAGAAGCCTTCTGGGGGTTGTTGGAGATGCCGGCTTCGCCCTTCTTCTCCACGATGGTCTTAACGGTGTTCTTGAGGTAGACAATGCCGCCCTTGGGGCCGGGGATGGCGCCGCGGACAACGATCATGTTGAGCTCTGCATCAACCTTGACAACGTCCAGATTCTGAACGGTGACCTGATCAACGCCCATCTGACCTGCACCGTGGTGTCCCTTGAAGATACGGGAGGGGTCAGAGGTGGAGCCCATAGAACCGGCGTGACGATGAACGGGACCGCCACCGTGGCTCATCTTCTGGATGTGGCCGCCGTAACGCTTGATAGCGCCCTGGTAGCCGTGGCCCTTGCTGATGCCGGTAACGTCGATGTGATCGCCTTCCTTGAAGGAAGCAGCGGTAATAACGTCGCCTACGTTCAGCTCGTCGCAGTTCTCCAGACGGAACTCTTTCAGGTGTCTCATGGGAGCAACGCCTGCCTTGCCGGTGTGACCCAGCTCGGGCTTGCTCAGCTTCTTCTCGGCAACTTCTTCGTAACCGAGCTGTACAGCGGCATAGCCTTCCTTCTCAACGGTCTTCTTCTGGACGACCACGCAGGGGCCGGCCTCGATGACGGTTACGGGAACGACTTTGCCAGCTTCGTCGAAGATCTGCGTCATGCCGACCTTCTTGCCGATGATGGCTTTCTTCATTGGATATTTCCTCCTTAAGGTTATTGGTTGCCTCGCGTAGCCCGGGGAGTGAAGAGCTCTCCCGTCCAGAGGCTGGCAACTTAACCCGTCCGCAGTCGCAAGTTATGCGGACATGGGTCGTTTGTGATTTTGTAGGGGTTTGCGAATTTTTTGTTGAGTGCCTTCACACATCACGAAGTATTTTTTTGTGTCAGGCAATGACGCTCAACCGAAGCTGTATCGTTTATACTGCGAGGGGGAGCGGCGAAGCATGACGCGAAAAAGACGAGTGATTAGAGCTTGATCTCGATCTCAACACCAGCAGGAAGTTCCAGAGACATAAGAGCCTCAACGGTCTTCTGGGTGGGGTTGATGATGTCGATGAGGCGCTTGTGAGTGCGGCGCTCGAACTGCTCGCGGCTGTCCTTATACTTGTGAACAGCGCGAAGGATGGTCACGATCTCAGTCTGAGTGGGGAGAGGGATGGGGCCGGAGACCTTGGCGTCGGTGCGCTTTGCGGTCTCGACGATCTTCTCTGCAGCAGAGTCAATGAGCTGATGATCGTAAGCCTTGAGACGGATGCGGATCTGTTTCTTTGCGGTTGCCATGTGTTTTTTCCTCCAAAATCGTACGAATAATTTTCGGCGCCATTGGCTGCGCCCTTTTTGTCCGTACGGATGAGATTTTCTGTACACCTTGCCGTGCGTATCAGGCTTTGGGCATAAAAGTAACCGGCTTCGAGCTGCCCTCGCTTTCGCGAAGGAACCCCTTTTGGCCGGTTCCTTCCCAGTCCAAACGATATACGCAAGTATATCGCCCGGTCCAAAGGAAAATCTCAGCCGCCCGATTGCGTACCGCCAAATTAGACGATACCGGACATACTCCACGGAAGTTACCTCCTTTCGGAGCAATCTCCCGCTTCATCGCATACGCGCTTTTGGACATACTCGTCCCACGCGCCCCTATAGAATACCAAACACACGGCGCTGTGTCAAGCATTTTCTTAGTAAAATTTTAAAAATTTTTAAGTATTTTTTTGTGCAGTTTTTATAGTGGTTGGCCATGCTTTCATACACAAAATATAGAGTGCAAATCCGCGCAAAAACCGCCTCGAAATGCCTTTTTTCAGCCGACTATATACATATTATAATATATGTAGCAAAGGAAGCACCAAAATAAGCGGTTTTGCGCCGCACACATGCCCCCCCCTCTGACAAGGGAGGTGGCAAAAATCTCAGATTTTTTACCGGGGGAGATAAAACTACCCCTCAGTCAGCCTAAAGGCTGACAGCTCCCCTGACAAGGGGAGCCTTCCCAAAACCTACATGCGGCAAAACCGACCTACGCTTGCAATCATAGGTCGGTTTTAGTATTTTGCGAGTGTCTTTCAAAAGACACCCCCTTGTATTAGTTATATATGTATTTACGGGCAGCTGAGCACACCTTCTGCCCAAAGGCAGGCGCCGCAGCTGGGGTGTTCATTGCCTATGCAATCCTGTCTGTTATCCTCCACCAGCTCGCAATGGCCGCAATGGATGCAGGGGGAGAACTCAAACTTATCGAACTTGCCGCGGAAGGCCCGGTAATCATGGCTATTCCATATATCCTCAAGGCCTTCTTTATTGATATTGCCGAAGGAGCGATAATAAATTGTTCTGTCCTTGATGCCAATAAAGGTAGTGCCGTTATGGAGCAGAGCCATGCAGGGGGCAACATTGCCGTCGCTGCGGACAAAGCACATACCGTTTTTGATAAAGCGGCAATGGTTAACCTTGCGCTTGATTTCCTCGTCATTATAGAAAAGGCGGAAATTCATATCTCCCAGCATTCCGAAAAGACCCTTGGCCACTTCGGGTATGCCCACATCCATATAGGGCATGCTAACCTTGGGGTCAAGATAGAGGCGCAAATCCATGCCGCCCACCATGCCTGCCAGCTCCTCAGAGCCTGCGGGGACATTCATGCTGTTATAGGTGACAAGCTGGGCAAAGGAAATGCCGAAGCCGTTTTCATCGTCCAGGGCGCGGTTATAGAGCATCTGCTCCCTTGCGCTTTGGTCGCTGGGATAGATATTGGAGATGTTGACCTCCTTCACCATGAAGTGGCCTATGAAGCGGGGCAGCAGAGAAAGCTGGTGGACATTGCTCTTGGTGGCAACGAAGGCTATGCCAAGGGCGATGGGGCTTTCTTTTCTAAGACGCAGGGCGTTGAAGAGGTGGAGATTTTCCAAAACCTTGTTGGAATAGCCGTGACCCTCTCCGAGGATGTCCGCAGCTTCAAGGTTATCCAAAGAAACCCAAAGGGTATGCACCTTTCTCTCGATGAGGCCGAAGATAACTTCCTCGGTGAGAAGAGTGCCGTTGGTGAGAAGCTGCACCTTTTTGCCTGTGGCTGAGGCCATGGCAAGCATATCCATTATGCGGGGGTGGAAAAGGGGCTCGCCCATGCCGCCGAAGAAGATGGTCTCCACGCTTTCGGGCATGGTGGCAAGGATGCGCTCGAAAACCTCAAACTCCATGTGGCAGATGGGCTCATCAAACCAAGTATGACGGAAGCACATCTTGCAGTTGAGGTTGCATTCAGTTGTGGGTTCAATATAGAGCTTCTTCAGCATTTGCTTCACCGCGTCCTAAATAAAAAATGCTTTTTTGTTATTTTACCATGGGGAGAGGAATTGTCAAGGTGAAGGCTCATTTGCAATGACCGAGATAATCAAAGCCTTCCCTCGGATAGGGGAGCCTTTGGATGCGTGATTTTTAGTCTCTGCACACACCGTAGGGCGTCGGTGCGTTAAGAAAACATGCCGGTGGCATGTTTTTAGCAACCGACCGCAGCGGCTATGCCGCGAGGAGGGAAGTACGTTGGGAGCTTGGTAGTTAAATTATGCTGATAGTCCCGACCTCGGCGCGCCGCGTAGGGGCTACGGATTGCCACGTCGCCTACGGCTCCTCGCAATGACTTAAATTTTTGCAACTTTTTTGACGCAGGATGCAAAAAATCCCGAATTTGCATTCGGGATTTTTATTTGCTTACTCTTCGATGGTCTCAACCTCGGCTGCGTTGAGGACAACGGAAACAGCCTTCTTCTGACGGATTTC
>JAFYUG010000353.1 GCA_017558545.1 Oscillospiraceae bacterium
GGAAAAGGAATATATTAGCATTGTTACTACTAAATAAATGTGTACTTAATATCAAAGAAATGAGGTGGGATTATGGCAAAACTTAACCGCACAAGACAGGCCATTTTGCAGGTGGCTACTAATTTGTTTTTGGAAAAAGGATATACTCAGACCTCCCCTAAAATGATATGCGAACGCCTCGATATCAGCCTCGGAAATATGACATATTATTTCCCCACCAAGGAGCACATGCTCTCCGAGCTTACGGATATGCTTTGTCTTTTCCAATGGAAGCTCATGGAGGAGGAAGCCGACGAGGGTATAAGCTCCATTTTGGCTCTCTGCCTCGAACTCACTTCCATGGCCAGCGCCTGCGAAAGCAACGAAGCCATTAAGGATTTCTTCATCGCCTCCTACACAAGTCCCATGTGTCTTGAAATTATCCGCAAAAACGACGCCAAGCGCGCAAAGGAGGTTTTTGCGGCATACCGAAGCGATTGGACGGATGAACAGTTCGGCGAAGCTGAGATTCTTGTTTCCGGCATAGAATATGCCACTTTGATGACAACCGCCCCCGCCGTGGCTTTGGAAACAAGAATTACCGGAGCACTGCATAATATTCTTGGCATATACGGCGTTGACGAAGAAACCCGCAATGCAAAAATTCAGAAGGTCTTCAATATGGATTATAAGGGTTTAGGCCCGGAGGTTTTGGAGAAATTCAAGGAATACGTCAAAATTCACAACGAAGAAGCTGTGAAAGCATTTACAAAAAAATAAGAAAAAAGGCTTTTGGAAAATTCCAAAAGCCTTTTTTGCATTTATTAATCTTTTTTGAAAAACGCAACTGCCACAGCGCCGGGGCCTGCATGAGTGCCTATAACACTGCCAACGCAGCTAAATCTGATTTCTTCAAGTCCGCTCTCCCAAAGATGGCGGCTATCGGAAATATACTTCTGCAACAGAGCATCGGATATGCCCGTATAACCCAAAAGCACGGGCATGGTGAAATCCACACCTCCGCTTTTTTCTATCTGCTGAACAAGGATATTGTTGCCCTGCTTGGAGCCGCGGGCTTTGCCGAGGAGATTTATTTTACCCTCCTCAATAGAAACAACAGGCTTTATATTCAAAACCGCTCCGGCCAGGGCCACGGTTTTGGGAATGCGTCCGCCCTTATGGAGATAATCCAAAGTATCAAGAAGGGCAACAATGATAATTCTTTTCTTGGCCACTTCCAGAGCTTCGGCAATCTCCTTTGCGCTTTTGCCTTCCTCCAAATACTGAAGAGCAAGCTCCACCAAAATTCCTGCGCCAATTGCAGCGGTGCCGCTATCAACTATGTAGATATTATCATAGTCCTCTGCGGCAATTCTTGCGCTTTGGTATGTTCCGGAGAGAGTGGATGCAACGCAGATAACAACAGCTTCCTCTCCCCTTTCGCTTACAGAGGCGAACACATCCTCAAAGGCCGCCGGAGAGGCCTGAGATGTGGATGGGAGGACATCCGTCTCGATGAGCTTTTCATAAAAGCTTTTGCGGTCTATTGTAACGCCGTCTATATATTCTTCGTCACCGAAATGCACTGTCAAAGGAACGATGCTGACCCGCTCCTGAAGCTCCGGCAGCAAATCGGCGGTGGAGTCTACGATTATATTAGTTTTCATTATTATTTTGCCTTTCAATCTCTTTTGTTGATTTCTCAACTTCACGCATTATATACTATAGTTGTTGATTTGTCAACAACTAATTTCAAATAAAAAATGCCCGAAGAATTATCTTCGGGCTATTGTTTATTTAAGTTCTTTCAAAGCTGCGCTTATATCCTCGAATTTCATGCCTCTGGAGGCTTTTACCAAAACGGTGTCACCTTTCTCGATTTCCTGAGAAAGGGCTGCTATGAGGCTTTCTTTGCTCTCAAAATGCTTTGCTATCTCCCCTGCTCCCCTGGCGGTGGCAGCGGAGAGACCTCCGCAGCAGAGAAGCTTATCTACGCCAAGCTCAAGAGCATATTTGCCGCATTCAAAATGGAGCTGCTCTCCATTTTCGCCAAGCTCAAACATATCTCCCAGTATGGCCACCTTTCTGCCCTCCACAGATGCGAGGGAGCGAAGAGAGGATGCAAGAGATGTGGGGTTAGAGTTATAGCAATCATCGATGATGCTGAGAAAATCGGTTTTTATAAGTCTTGCTCTGGCGCCCACAGGCTCATAGGCTGCTATGCCTCGGGCAATTTCCTCATCGCTGAGTCCAAGTTCCATACCGACAGCCGCGCCTGCAAGAGCTGCAGAAATCATATGTTCACCGTAGGCATTGATGGAAACATCAAAACGGCGCTCACCTTTCACCACGGTGCAAAGAGTGCTGCCATCATCGGTGGTGCGGATATTTTCAGCGCGGACAAGGCAGTTTTCTCCTAGGCCGTAGCAGATTTTCTCTCTGCCAAAGTCGGCCTCAGAAAGAAGGTCATCATCGCCGCAGCAGAAGATTTTGCCCTCAGCATTTATCCCCTCAACCATTTCACCCTTGGCTTTCAAAACACCGCGGCGAACGCCCAAAAATTCAAGATGGGCATGGCCTATAACGGTGAAAAGGCCGTAATTGGGTTTCACAATTTTGGTAAGCAAGCTCATTTCGCCAAAGTGGGAGATACCCATTTCAATAACGGCAGCGGTATGCTCTTCTCTCAGGCCAAACAAAGTGAGAGGAACACCAAGCTCGTTATTGAAGTTGCCTGCGGTTTTATGGACATTATAATGCTGGGAAAGAACGGAGGCTACCATTTCCTTGGCGGTGGTTTTGCCAACGGAGCCGGTTATTCCAACAAAGGGAATATCAAACTCTCTGCGGTAAAACTCCGCAATGCTCTGCAGCGCTTCAATTGTGTTGGGTACACGGATGAAGGGGCGGATATTCTCCTCAGGAAGCTTTTCGCCTATGGAGCAAAGAGCGCCCGCTGCCATAACGGCAGGGATGAAATCATGGCCGTCCACTCTCTCGCCGGGTATGGCTGCGAAAAGGCAGCCGGGCTCCACCTTACGGCTATCGCTGGTTATAGCGGTGACTTCCTTAGAAAGCAATGCGCTATCGCCAAAATACTCACCGCCACTGGCGGCAATTATGTTTTCAAGGCTAAGACCTCTCATACATACTTCTCCATAGATACTTCAATAATCTTTTCGCAAAGGCTGCCATAATCCATGCCAAGCTCTCTTGCCATCTGAGGGATGAGGCTGGTGGGGGTCATACCGGGAAGGGTGTTGGCCTCAAGGCAGTACATTTCACCGTCAAGACTGTTCCAAAGGAAGTCCACACGGCAATAGGCATCGATCATGAGAGCCTCATGGACTCTCTCGGCAAGGCGCTGCACCTTGGCGGTGGACTCATCGCCTATGGGTGCAGGGCAGATTTCCTCGGTTGCACCGGCCTGATATTTATTTTTATAGTCATAGAAACCGCTCTTGGGGATAATTTCAATGACGGGCATAGCCTTGCCGTTCATAACACCAACGGTGAGCTCTCTGCCCTTGATGAACTTTTCAACCAGCACGGCCTTTTCATACTTGAAGGCCAGCTCCAGAGCAGGAAGATAATCCTTCTCCTCGTATACAACGCTGGTGCCAACGCTGCTGCCGCCGGAGCAGGGTTTTACAACGCAGGGGAAGCCAACGCTTTCATAGTTTTCTGCACCTTTTTCAACGGTGATACCGGTGGGCACGGGAATGCCGGCTGCAGCCAGCACAGTTTTGGTGAGGCTCTTATTCATGGCGAGGGCGCTGCCAAGATAACCGGAGCCGGTATATTTTATACCGTGGAGATCCAAGGTGGCCTGCAGCTTGCCATTTTCGCCTTCTTCACCATGGAGAGCAAGGAAGGTTATATCCGCATATTCGCAAAGGCGAAGAACATTGGGACCAACTGCGCAGCCGCCGCCCATGGCGCGAACGGCCTCAAGGTCGGGAGCAGCTTCGGCAACGGAAAAGTCGGCAATATTGCCTCCGCGCTCAAACACTTCGGCGGGATCATTAAATTCTTCGGTGTAGCCCAAATAGAGGTCCACAAGCAGAGCATTATGGCCCTTTGCTCTCAAAGCTCTTGCAACGCCGGTGCCGGAGGAGATGGAAACATCTCGCTCGTTGGAAAGGCCGCCGCAGAGAACAACTATATTCATAGGAAGATTCCTCCTTAAAAAGTCCAATTTCACTAAAAAGTGATTATAGCATAATTCTCCCAATTAAACAATGAAAAAACTGTTGTTATACAGGCATATAGTGTGATATAATGTCCTGCGCTATTATGCTTAGCTAAATGAAAGTGGTGAAATAAATGCAGTATGTAGTTCTTGACCTGGAATGGAACCAGGCAATGAGCTCCAAATCCCCCATATATAACCGTCTGCCCATTCATCTTCGCGGCGAGATTATCCAGATCGGCGCCTGCAAGCTGAATGATGACCTCACCCCCGGCGAGGAATTCCAGATAGATGTTAAGCCCGTATACTTCCGCAAGATGCATTACAAGGTTAAAAAGCTCACCGGCATTGACTCCGAGCGCCTTAACGATGCCTGCGGCTTCAAGGAGGCTATGCGCCAGTTTCGCGAATTTTGCGGAGACGGCTGCACCTTCCTCACCTGGGGCTATGACGACAAGGGCATTATGGAACAGAATATAATTGTCCATGACCTTGATTGGGACTGGATTGCCGGTTGGGTAAATCTCCAGATTATATATAATATGCAGACCGACGGCGACAGAAACCAGAAGAGCCTTGTAACCGCTATGGAGCATTTTGGCATCGAGCAGACCCGCGTTGCTCATGATGCACTGGGCGACGCCTATAACACCGCCCTTGTTTGCTCTCATCTTGACCTGAAGAGCGGTCTTGCAGGTTATGACGAGACCATGCACCAGCTCTCCCTCCGCCGCAAGAAGGCCAGCGAAGACGGCGAGGAAGGTCCCGAGCCTTTGGAGCATCTCACCTTCACCGGCTACGCCACCAGAAGCGAAGCTTTTGCCGATGAGCGTCTCGCAGCTATTCCCTGCCCCGAGTGCGCCAAGGAAATGAGCACCCAGCGCTGGGTCAATCAGGGCGACAAAAGATATATGACTCTTGCCGAATGCCCCGACCACGGCAAGTTCCTCACCCGCGTTAAGTTCCGCCATACCGAGGACGAAACATGGACAGCCAACCGCATTATTTATAAGGCCGACGAGGAAATGATCGAGTTTTATAAGCAGAAGTCCATCCAGAACCGCAAGAGAGTTCGCAGAAGAAAAAAGAGCCCTTCCTCCGGCGAAAACGGCTGATTAACACATAAACCCCCGCACCTGATTTGGTGCGGGGGTTTTGCTTTATTATTTACTGATATGCTCTGTAGAGGAAGGTTACAATCTGTCCACGGGTGCAGGTGGCATTGGGACCAAAGCTGGTAGCACTAAGGCCGGTGGTTATGCCATTCTCTACTGCCCAGAGGACTGCATCATAATAATACTGGCTCTCAGGAACATCGGCAAAGGGATTATTGTTGCTTGTGGGAGCGGGCTTGCCCATAGCTCTCCAGAGGAAGGTTACAATCTGGCCGCGGTTGCAATCGGCATTGGGTCCAAAGCCGGTGGCGCTGAGGCCGGTGGTGATGCCGTTTTCAACAGCCCACAAAACTGCGTCATAGTAATACTGGCCTTCCTTAACATCGGTGAAGGGATTTTCGCTGCTCTGAGGAGCAGGCTCGCCGGCAGCACGCCAAAGGAAGGTTACAACCTGGGCGCGGGTGCAGCCCTTAGATGGTCCAAAGGAAGTTGCGCTAAGGCCGCTCGTGACGTTATTGCTTACAGCCCACATAACAGGCTCAAAGAAGAAGTCCTTCTCATTAACGTCGGTAAAGGGATTTACGATGGGCTCTTCGGGCTTGGGCTCATCGGGAAGCTTGTCTATCTTCTCTGTCTTGGTCACGGAGCATACGGTGCAAGTGAAGGTCTTTTCACCCTCCTCGGAAGTGGTGGGCTCCTTGGTAACAGCGCCATCATCCCACTTATGTCCAACGGCGGCTACGGTGCTGTCTATATAGCTATCGCCGCACTGGCAGGTATGGGTGGTATAGCCTTCTTCTGTGCAGGTGGGTTCAGTTACAACAGAGCTATATTTATGGGTATGCTCAAGGGCGGGGATGCCTGCTACAAATGTTTCTTCGCAGAGGGTGCAAGAGAAGGTCATCTCGCCTTCCTCTTTCGCGGTGGGTTCGCGAGTAACTTTTCCATCATCCCAGTTATGTCCAGCAGCGGTAACAGTATCACCTACATAGCTATCTCCACATTCGCAGGTATATGTAGTATATCCGTCTTCGGTGCAGGTGGGGGCAGTTATAACGGAGCTGTATTCGTGGACATGCTCACCTATAACCTCGACAATGCAGCTTGCACTAAGGCTTCCGCAGCTGACGGTAATGGTGGCAGTTCCGTTTTTAAGAGCGGTGATATTGCCCTTATCATCCACGGATACCACTTCGGGTTTATCGGAGCTATAGCTGATTTCTCCCGCGCTGCCCAAGGGCTGAACAGTAGCTTTTATGACAGAAGCAGCATCCTTATCAAGTTCAAGGGAAACTTCATCAAGAGTAATCTCGGTAGAAGGAGTGGTATTTACAACAAATTTAAAGCCATTCTCCTGAGCCCAAGTTTCCGTATAGGATGCGGCTTCGCCGTAGAAGACTGTTCGATCAGCATAGGGGAAAGCTCGGCTGCCAATGCTTTCAATTGCGGAGTAACAAACCACCTTCTCAAGATTGTAGCTATCAAAGAATGCTGAAGGGGCAATTTCGGTAATGCCGCGGGGCAGAACAAGTTCTTCAAGTGATGCGCAATCAGAGAAGCATCCGCTGGATATTGCCGTAAGAGCTTCACTAAGCACAACAGTTTTCAGCTTATCGCAGCTCTTAAAAGCGCCTTTAGTGATTGATGTAACATTATTTCCCATTAATACACTTTCAAGCTTATCGCAATCCTCAAATGCGTAATCGCCTATATTGGTTACAGTATCGGGAATCACAACAGAGCTAAGACTATCACAATTTTTAAATACGTAATCGTATATAGAAATTAGATTTTCGGACAAAACTACATTTTCAAGATTAACGCATCCGGCAAAAGCAGAACCGCCGATAATAGTAAAGCACTTGGGAATTTCAATGTTTTTCAGAGCGGTACATTCGCTGAAGCAGGCAGGAGGAAGGAATTTATAAATTTCACTATCTTCAATTATTACCTTTTCAAGATTTTTGCAATTTGAAAATACTGCGCCGCCGGATACAGGACTATCGCCAAGTGTTACTCCGGCAGGGATGGTAACTTCTTTAAGGGCACTATTTCTAAATGCGCTTGCTCCAATTTTTTTCAGAGACTGAGGGAAGCTGACTTTCTGCATATTGCTCATATTCTGAAAAGCATACTGAGGAATAAGCTCCATACCATCGGGAAGGACTATTTCCTTAAGATTAGGGCAGCTTACAAAGGGGCTGCTGGTGTTGGCGGTAGATACACCACTAAGAGGAATAACCATACTCCAATTTGCAGGAACCTTCACATAGGAAAGCTTTTCACAGTTAGAAAAAGCGCTGGTTCCAATGGAAGATACGGAATCGGGTATAGACAATTTTTCAATATTATTGCAGCCGCTAAAGGCGGTAATTCCAATCTGCTCAAGTTTGCCGGGCAGTTCAAAATCTTTGAGAGAGGCACAACCATTAAATGCGTTGTCCTTAATCATAACCAAGGCGTCAGGAAAAACAATTTCCTCAAGCTTATCGCACATATAGAAGGCACTCATGCCAATAATGGTCAAGCTATTAGGAAGCGTTACATTAACCAAGTTGCTTGCATAATAAAAGGCACCATCTGGAAGATATGTAATGCCATCGGGAAGTTCAATAGATGTGAGCTTGGGGCAAGCTGCGAAGGGACTTTTACCCAGAGATGCATCGCTGGCACGCAGAGTGTCCCACTTTTGGGATATGCTGACATAACTCAGCTCATCGCAATTTGCAAAGGCCTCCGCATCAATTGCCTCAACAGAATCGGGAATTATAACACTTGTGAGACTATCGCACTCATAAAATGCTCTCTCGCATATTTCCAGGAGTTTGGAGGGTAGAATGATTTCCTTCAAAGAAACGCATTCAGAAAAGGCTGCCGTGCCTATCTTTGTCAGGTTTGCAGGCAGGTTAACCTCTTCAAGAGCGGGGCAATTACAGGCCATTTCAGCAGGAATTTCTGATATAGAGCTGGGCAGAATAATTTTCTGCAGATTTACCAAGCCTTTAAATGCACACTCAACAAGCTTATTAGCGCCCTCGGGAACTTCTATTTCGGTAATAGAGGGGCAATTGCTAAAGGGGCTATCATACAAAGGAGCGCCAAAGTTTGCATTATAGCTGCCATCATATCCATAGGGGCCCATTTTATTCCAATTCTTAGAAAGCTTTACCTGCTTGAGGGCATCGCAGCCATCAAAGGCTTTACTATAAACATTGGTGACAGAGTCGGGAATAACAATGGATTCCAACTCATCGCAATTACCAAAGGCATATGCGCTGATCGAAGAAACGCTGTCAGCAATATCAACGCTTTTAACCTTGCAGCCATAAAATGCAGCATTGCCGATACCGGTAACGCCATCTTCAATAACTATGGACTTAACGCTGGCAGCATGACTCCATATAGGAGAGGTGCAGCCAACAAAACTGCCAAAGGAATACTTAAGCGAATAATCATCTATAGCTCCATTGCCGCTGACAGTGAGAACACCATCAGATGTAAGAGTCCATGTGACATTATCGCCAAGGCTGCCCTCAACTTCAGATTCGGCAGCAAATGCACCCGTTGCCATAAAAACGCTAAGGGCAAGAATAATAACCAAGGAAATAAATATTCTGCGTTTCATATAATCAATCTCCTAACGGATTTATATACACAACAAATATACATATAATTTTGATATTTTACAATATGCTTGCTTATAAAAATAATTTTTAATAACAAAAACCACCCATGAATAGCTTCACGGGTGGTTAAATCTAACTCTGCTATATAGAAAATATTATTGAGCAGCGCTTCCGAAACGGATTAATTATTCAAAATATCTTCTTGCGCTGAGGCAATCTTTTTTAATCTGAGCCATCAGCTCTTCGGGGCTATCGAAACGGCGTTCGGGACGGATGAAGGAATGGAATTCCACGCAGACATTTTGTCCGTACAAATCCGCTTCATAGTCCAAAATATTGGTCTCCACGGTTACTCTGTCGCCGCCGAAGGTGGGGCGGACGCCGATATTGGTGACGGCAATATGCTCTCCATCGGGAAGCACAACTTTGGTGGCATACACGCCCATTTTAGGAACAAGTACGCCATCGGCAAAGACCATGTTAATGGTGGGGGCTTCAAGTCTGCTGCCGCCTATGCGGTAACCGGTGCGGACAGTATCGGTGAGCACATGGGGATGGCCAAGAAGCTCATTGGCGCTTTCCGTTTCGCCCTCAGAGAGAAGGCGGCGAATAATGGTGGAGCTTACTATCTCACCATCTCGCATAACGGGATCGATTATATCGCAGCCTATGCCCTTTTTGCCGCAATATTCTTTCAACACCTTGGCGGTGCCGAGGCCTTTATAGCCAAAGCAAAAATCATGGCCCACCACAAAATGCGCCGCATTATATGTATCTATTATGTTTTCTATAAATACCTGCCAGTCCATGCGCATGGTTTCGCCGTTGAAATGGATAAAATATACCTTTTCAACGCCGAAAAAGCGGCGGAGGACATAGCGGCGGTCATTGGCGGAGTTTATAAGCTCCACCTTTTCACCCTTTACAAAGGTATCAGGGTGGTTATCAAAGGTGAGGACGCAGGCCTCAGCTCCGAGAGCATCGGCGACCTCTTTGGCGCGGTTGACAAGAGCGCCATGGCCAACATGGATGCCATCGAAAAAGCCCAGAGCCATTACCTTTTTGCTTTTTACCATGCTTAGTTTACCTCAAAAAATGTTTTTATGCTTATCAAAAGTCCCTGCTCAATTTTTGCAAGGGCAATAAAATCACCGGTGGAAGAATAGAGCCTATACTCCTTTTCTTCTCCGTTAATGGAAAATCTGACGCCGTTGCGGAAAAGTTTTTCCTTACGGGTATTAAGTTTCAAAACGGGATAGGCGCCAAAGAGCTTATCAACGGGTAGCATCAAGCTTTCGCCCTCTCCCCTCTCGCCTATGGCGATTATCTCTTCCAAGCTTTTGGCCTCGGAGATATTAAATTCACCGGCGGCAGTGCGGCGGAGATAGCTCATGCAGCCTCCGCAGCCCAGCTCCTCGCCTATATCATGGCAGAGGGTGCGGATATATGTGCCCTTGCTGCAACGAACGCGCAGGACGGCGTCTCCATCCTCCCAGCCAAGGAAATCAAGGCTATGGATAACTATATCCCTTGCCTTGAGCTCCACGGTTTCACCCTTGCGGGCGATTTCATAGAGCTTTTTGCCTCC
>JAFYUG010000354.1 GCA_017558545.1 Oscillospiraceae bacterium
CTGGCGCAGCCACGCAAACCTACTTTACCAGAACTGGCTGAACTATTTCGTCTATCAGACCACTCCCTACGACCTCAATACTCTTAAAAAGTAAGAAAAATCCCTTGTCCAAACGGACAAGGGATTTTTCATTCTGCTTAAATAGTCTCACAGAGTTCGCGTCCGCAGACGCGAAAGGAATTAGATATGTTTTTTCCGGCGACATGTGCGTCGAAAAAAACACCTATCAGCCCGCAAACGTGGGAAATGTGCGCTTTAGGCGCACATTTCATGCGCTGCAGCGGGCTGCAGCCTTTTCAAAAAAGTGCTTGCCACTTTTTTGACTATATCATTGTGGTGTCCATGCCCTCTTTGGAGCATTCCATTCGGGTGTAGACTATCATAAATGCGAAGTAGAAGCCGGCGGTTACGGAGAAGAGCACATGGCCTGCCAACATCAAAAAGCCCACGCAGAGAGCCAGCGCCGTGGAGCAAGCCAGATTGCGGAGGGAGAAGTTATCAAAAAGACCTTTGATAAGCTTGATGCCCTGCTTGAGATAGAGCCAAAGCATGGTGACAGTACCCAGCACGCCATAATAGAGCACCACCTCAAAAAGGTCCATCTCGATGATATGCTCTTGAGTTCCGCGGCCAACGCCTGCCAGAATGGAGAAGGGTGCAGCCTCCTGCAAATCATGCCAAGCCATAATGAGATAGGTGGTGCGGCCGGAGAGAAGGGACTGACCGGCATCGCGCTCATCCATATACTTCTTGGTGGTTTTGATGGAATGGCTGACGGTTGCACCTGCGGAGAAGAGGACATAGATGGCGTATGTGACCGCCGCAGCAATGAGCAGGCGGATAAGAGGACGCCAGTTTTTATGCTTAACACCCTGAACGAGGGCATATACCAGCATTACAAGGCCGATGAAACCAACGGCGATGAAGCTTGTCTTGGTGCCGATAACCAGCATGGCAACAACGCTGAATGCGCAGCTGAGCATCTGAAGAATGTTCCAGAAGGAGGGCTTGCCCTCTTTTTCCATCCATGTGGAGAGCATCAGAGGCAGAATCAGCATCAAAACAACGGTTATATCGTTGCCTGCATAGTAAAATCCGCGGCTTCCGCGATAACCCAGGGGGTCTGCATAGGTATAAAAGCCCATTTCGAACATGAAGGGGAGCATTATGCCCAGAGCGCCGGTGAGAGCGGCAATGCAGAGGAGTTTATCCACTCTGTCTCTGACTGCAAAGCGCTGAGAGCCGGAGCGAATAATGCGCTCGCCCACCACAAGGCACATGAGGCAGTAGCAGAAGCGGATGATATAGCTGATATCTGCGAAGAGGGAGAACTCCACGCCGCGGACAAACTCGAAGCCCACAGTGAGCACCCATGCAAAGCCAATGCACACAAACATGATGATGGCCTTTTTATGGCGCAGTACGAAGAGATAAACTATCATCAGCGCCAAAAATGCCATGCGGATTATAAGGCTGGGGCTTAATCCACCCTCATCGGTGAGGTCAAGGGTGCTGAGCATATCGCCCACGCCCCGGCCGCCTGCCTGAATATAGGTGAAAACACCGTTTATCATATCGAGAAAAGGACTCAGAAGGAGCATAAGCCAAAAGCATATCTCGCAAAGCCTTTTGAATTTATGTTCCATGTTACTCCTTTACAAAACATCCACTAGATGATATTCTTTTATATATACACTAATTAATTATTATATTTCATTAATGATAATATGTCAATTAAGCACTTGCGGAGATTATAATATGAAAAAGAATCTTTTCCGTATCATAATTATTATATTGCTTATTGTTGGAATAGCCACGGATGTTTTTCTTCTTGCCCGCCGCATAGACGCGGAAATTGATGACAGAAGCGTTGTTTCCGCCGCCTATTATCCCGACATTGTGAAGCTTTCCCGTGAAAGCGGTCTCAGCGAAGAGGAGTGGCTATCCTCCCTCTTCTCCTGCGGCGTGCGCTATCTCATATTCATGACGGAGCCTCCCGCTGAAATCATGGACTACATTGACTCCATCGGTATGCTTCCTGCGGCTCAGGGCGACCTTGAAGGCGATTGGGCCTTCGTTGTGCCCCTCAACGGCCTTGAACTGCCCGACTTTGGCGAAACTCCCCTTGTTGTTATGAAAAACAAAGTGCGCAGCACCAACATCAGCCCCAAGGGCTTCGATATTGAGACCTATGATGGCACCATGATCAAGGGCGTTTATATGTACCGCGGATTTTTCAACCGTTATAGGGACGATATTCGCGGAGAAGAGATAGTAAATGTGCTCTACCGCGCCATTACTGACCGCGGAGCAAGACTTCTGCTCCTGCGCCCCATCACCTACAAGGACTTCACCTATGTTCTTGAGCCTGAAGTCTATGAAGAGGTTTTCACCGAGCTTGCTGAGCGTATAGGCGAAAGAGGCTTTGAATATGGCGAGAGCTGGTCCGTTCTCAGGGCCGAGGTTATGAGCCCTCTCAGTCTTTGGCTTACGGGACTTGTGCCTGTGGCTATTTGGCTTATTTTGCTAAGCCGCTTTAAGTTCCTGAAAAAGCTTATGCTGCCCATCACCGCTTTGGCTCTCATCGGCACGGCAGGGGCTATATATGTAATGCCTGACCTTGCCCAAAAGCTTTTGGCCTTCGGCTGTTTCATAGGCTTCTGCCTGCTTCTGGTGCGTATGCTCTATGAGCTCTTCCTTGAAAATGAGCCGAAGAAATTCAAGGCTGTTCCTGCATATATCGTTGGTCTCGCCGCATTGCTCCTTTGGGGACTTCTTGGCGGACTTGCCATTGCCGCGGTGCAGACAGACCTCAGCTATCTCTATGGTCAGGATATTTTCTCCGGTGTAAAGCTAAGCATGGCTCTGCCTCTTGTGGTCTGCGGAGTTGTATTTGCTCTTCCCATTCTCAGGCGCATCATCAGAAGAGATTATTCCCGCCGGGAGATTTTGGCTCTTATTCCCGCATTTATCGTGATTTTGGCCGCTCTTGCGGTTATCGTTCGCCGCAGCGGCGACACCGGCAAGGATATTTCCCAGCTTGAAAACTCCGTCCGCGTTGCTTTGGAGTACGCCTTTTATGCCCGTCCCCGCACCAAGGAGCTCTTTGTGGCTGTGCCTTTCATGGCTTTGATGTTCCTGCCCGGTCTTAGAAAGGACAGCGTATTCCGTCTTGTGGGCGCACTGTGCATAACTCTTGAGTGCACCAGTTTGATGAATAGCTTCTGCCACGGTCTAGCCCCCATCCATGTTTCCGTAATTCGCGGAGCATCCGCCGCCGGCGTCGGCGCTATATTGGGTCTTATTGTGATAGGCGTTTTCTCTTTGTTTATGAGAAAGAAAAAGGCTGAATAAATATTTGAATAACGAGAAAAGGCTTACGCAAATTGCGTAAGCCTTTTTATTTTTGCGGCGCGCCGAGTCGTCGCGCCCTACAATGGGCGGGAGAACACAGTTCGCCCCTACAATTTGTCCATAAATCCCAGAGCCCCGCCGTAGGGGCGAGCATTGCTCGTCCGCGTGGGAGAACACAGTTCGCCCCTACAATTGGGGACGAAAGAGGACGCCGTCCCCTACAAATAGCGCAAAGTATAATTTATGTCATTGCGAGGAGGCCATAGGACGACGTGGCAATCCGTTGCCCCTGCAAGCTCCCAACATCTTCCCTCCTCGCGGCATAGCCGCTGCGGTCGGTTGCTAAAAACATGCCACCGGCATGTTTTCTTAACGCACCGACGCCCTACGGTTACGGGCGGATATGGAATCCGCCCCTACAATTGGGGACGAAAAAAGACGTCGTCCCCTACAAATAGCGCAAA
>JAFYUG010000355.1 GCA_017558545.1 Oscillospiraceae bacterium
AAAAAAGTGGCAAAGCCACTTTTTTGACACCCTGAAAAAAAAGTTTTTTACTTCTTCATTGTAAGAGCCTTCTTGGCCTTTTCAACAATGACTTCGGGGCTGAGGCCGAAGGCCTTGAGAGCAAGGGGAGCCTTGCCGCTGCGGCCAAACTCATCATTCACGCCATGGCGAACAACGGGAACGGGGCAATTCTCACCGCAGAACTCAGCAACGGCAGCGCCCAGACCGCCGAGAATGTTATGCTCTTCGGTGACAACGATGGCGCCGGTTTCCTCGGCTGCCTTCATGACGATTTCGCCGTCCAGGGGCTTGATGGTGTGCATATCAATAATTCTTGCGCTGATCCCCTCTTCGGCGAGCATATCTGCTGCCTGCAGAGCCATCTGCACCATCATGCCGTTGGCGATAATGCTTACATCCTTGCCGTCACGGAGCATGGTGCCCTTGCCCAGCTCAAAGCTATAACCGGGGATGGCATCGGTGACGGTTTCAACGGCAAGACGGCCAAGGCGCATATAGGCAGGGCCTTCATAATTGATAAGAGCTTCAACTGCATGGCGCATTTCGTTGGCATCGCAGGGGCAGAGAACCATCATACCGGGGATGGCACGCATAATGGCAAAGTCTTCAATGCACTGGTGGGTTGCGCCGTCCTCGCCAACGGAGATACCGCCGTGGGAGCCCACAACCTTAACATTGAGGCCGGGGTAGCAGATGGAGTTTCTGACCTGCTCCCAGGAGCGGCCTGCTGCGAACATTGCGAAGGTGTTGGTGAAGGGCTTATAGCCGCAGGCTGCCATACCGGCTGCCACACCCTGCATATTGCTCTCGGCAATACCCATGTCGAAGAAACGGTCGGGGTGAGCATCGAGGAAATACTTGCTCATGGTTGCGCCTGCAAGGTCGGCATCAAAGCAAACTACCTTGCTATCGTTTTTGGCAAGCTCAGCAAGAGCCATGCCGTAAGCATTTCTGGTTGCAATCTTTTCTCCCATTTTCTCAGCCCTCCAGCGCGGCTATAACCGCTTCCAATTCTGCCTTTGCAACGGCGAACTGCTCGTCGTTAGGTGCTTTGCCGTGCCAGCCGGCATTGTTTTCCATGTAGGATACGCCCTTGCCCTTGACGGTCTTGGCCAAAATAACGGTGGGCTGACCCTTGGTGGCCCTTGCCTCGGCAAAGGCGGCAAAGATGGCGTCGAAATCATGGCCATCAATGGTGATAACATGAGCACCAAAGGCTCTGAACTTATCATCCAGAGGCTCGGTGGGCATAACATCCTTGGTTGCGCCGTCTATCTGCAGACCGTTTACGTCCACGATGGCGCAGAGGTTATCCAGCTTATACTTGTTGGCGGCAAGGAAGGCCTCCCAAACCTGACCCTCGGCAATTTCGCCGTCGCCAAGGATGGAGTAAACGCGATAATCCTTCTTTGCCAGCTTACCTGCAAGAGCCATACCAACGGCGGTGGAGATGCCCTGACCCAGAGAGCCGGTGGACATATCAACGCCGGGAATATGCTTCATCTCAACATGGCCGGACATATGGCCATCGATGCGGCGGAACATCTTAAGATCCTCGGTGGGGAAGAAGCCGCGAAGAGCCAGGGTGGGGTAAACTGCGGGAGAGCAGTGGCCCTTGCTCATAACAAAGCGGTCGCGGTCGGGATTCTTGGGGTCTGCGGGGTCTATATTCATCTCGCCGTAATAGAGAGCGGTGAGCACATCAAGGCAGCTGAGAGATCCGCCGGGATGGCCGGATGCTGCTTCATAAACCATCTGCACAGCCAGCAGGCGTGCCTTGGCGGCATTGAGCGCCAGAGTTTTTTTATCACTCATCATTATTTATACCCTTCGTATAGAATTATTTCTCGTCCTTATAGATTTCCTTGAAATACTTATAAGTATTCACCTTCAGCTCGCCGCAGGCAGCCTCGTCGCAGGCAACAATGCCATCGGGATGGAGCTGCAAGGCGCTGATGGTCCATGCATGGTCAACGCCGCCTTCAACACAGTGGCGCAGAGCGCGAGCCTTGTTATGGCCGCTGATGAGCAGGAGAACCTGCTTGGCGTCGCAGACAGTGCCGACGCCAACGCTGAGAGCGGTCTTGGGAACTTTCTCGGGGTCTCCGCCGAAGAAGCGGG
>JAFYUG010000356.1 GCA_017558545.1 Oscillospiraceae bacterium
CCTTGTAGGGGGCGGCGTCCTCGGCGCGCCATGTGCGGATTACGGGATTGTCACGAGCTGCGCGGCTGTGGGCAGCCGCTAATTACTTCGCCAGCTTTCTCAGGCAAACGGTAAAGCCGCAGGCCATGAGAATAAATGCCGCGCCCACATAATAGGGCAGCGCGCCAACACCCACAAAGCGGGTGATGAGGCCAAAAAGGGGAGGGCCTACCATGGCACCCGCATTGGCAAAGGCCAGCTGAGCGCCAATAACGGATTGACTCAGCTCCTTGCCGAAGCTTATGGGAGAAAGATGGGTGAGATTGGGATAAACAGGGCCGTTGCCCATGGCTATGCAAAATAGACCCACAGCGCTTACGGCAGCCCCAAAGGGCAGCATCAAAAGCACAATTCCAAGGCCGATAAAGGCCATGCCGATTTTGATTATCTTCCAGCCGTTCATTCTTGCGGCCAGTACGCCGGAGAGAAAACGACCGGTTATCATGCCTGCATAGTAGACAACAACGATTTCCGCGGCGGCGTCGGCGGCCATCATCTTATGATCAACAAGGAAGGTGGCGCACCATGTTCCGCAAACCATTTCAAGAAGCACGGAGGCGAAAAATACAAGGGAAACTGCCTTCACCCCGGGAATTTTCAAAAGCTGAGGCAGAGGCATGGTCTTGATTTCCGTTTCCTCCTCGGTGGAGGTGATTTCCTTGTGGGCTCTCTTCCAAAGGGGGAAGGAGAGGAAGCAAAGGGCGGCAATGCAAATCTGAATGGTGAATGCTGCTTGGTAGCCTCCGCGCCAGCCGTTGTCGCCCCCAAGGAAAATGCTCATGATATAGGGGCTCAGAGCAACGCCAACTCCGTAAAAGCAATGGAGAAAGCTCATGTGGGAAGCGGAGTAATGGAGAGCCACATAGTTATTCAGAGCAGAGTCTATGGCTCCGGCGCCTATGCCAAGGGGAATTGCAAGCAGCAGTATAAACCAAATATTTCCCGAAAGGCTCACCAAGAGCAGGGAGCAGGCGGTGATGGTGGTGGAAAAGGCCGTAACCTTGGCGGTGCCAAGGCGCTTTATTATTCTTGCGCTGAGCAGGCTGGATATAACCGTGCCGAAAAAGCAGAGCATGCTGAAAAAGCTTGCCCATGATACCGGTACGGCAAATTCTTTGTAGATAACCGGCCATGCTGTGCCGAAAATGGAGTCTGGAATGCCGAGACCTATGAAGGCCACATAAATAATTATAAGCAAAAATGTCGCCATAAAAAACTCCCCTCATCTGATAAGTCCATTTTATCAGAAAAGGGGAATTTTACAAGTTATTTAATTGGGAACAATGAAAATTGCAGGGAGTAGCTATGGCTATCAGCGGTATCAGAGGGGACAAGATAGGACATGCCGGTTTTGTGATAACCATCAATGGTATAGTCGGCGCTGAGCTCATATCCGCGGATTTCAAATCTGAAATCTTCAAAAGGCTTTTTGTTCAGCGTATCTATCAATTCGTCAAAGTCCTTTGAGATAAGCTTTCCCGTGACACTATGTATAAAGCATTGGGAGGCTGTGGCTATTTGGTTAGCGCATGATGATGGCCAGATTTCATCACCGGAACACTCCATGTTTATTGTAAAGCCCACCAAAATTCCATTTTCCTCATAGAAAGTGAATGTAGGCATTTTTGTGCCGTGTATATTGATGACCACGCTGTTATCAGGCGGAGTAATCTCCTGAAATGTACCGCGGGAGGTCAGAAGATAACTGCTTCCTCCGTCGAAGTCCACGGCATCATTATAATTTTCAACAAATTGCTCAACCGTCATCGGCCCTCTGTTATCGGGCATGATGGCGCTGACAGAGCAAAGAAGGATAATGGCAAAGCAAAGAAGATATGCAAGGGCAAGGAACAGCCAACGCAGGGGCTTTTCATCCTTTTGGTACATGATGCAGCCGTCATCCCAGCGAAGCTCCTCATCATCGCCGCAGGCAATTCCACTCTTCACGAGACGAACTATGCTGTAAATTGGTATGAAAAAACCGTATCCCCAGCAAATAACCCCGAATGTTCGGGAAAGACCATCCATATAGGGGAGTTTTTCACCGTTATATAGGCGCAGGGAAATGCCCATTATCCATTTGCCGGGGGTAGTTCCCCATGTGCATAAAAGCAAAGGTTCTCCAAAAAGCAAAATCGCAACCGAAAGAAGGGAGAGCAGAAATCTGGTGCCTTGGGGAAGAATGGTGATGTTAACTCCGCCTAAGATAAAAATGCAGTTAACAAAGGCTGAGCAGATAAAAAAGTCAAAGCTTCGGGCGAAGAAACGAAGAGCATAGTTCGTAACTCTTGGCGGCTTGTCCCTTTCTATAATACGCTGAACTGTGGTGGGCTTTTCACCTATGCGCTCTAAATAAAAGTGGGCGTTGAGATCGCGATAGCATACATTGTCGGCTTGAAGAGCGCGGCAAAGCTCTTTGGCAGCTGCGGTTTCGTTTTCGCGCTTTTCCAGCTCTTTAATCTGCAAGGCTAAAAGTTCCTCCATGTTTTTCTCGCCGCGGCTGAGAGAGCCTATATCTTCAAGAGAAATATCAAGGGAGCGAAGCAGCTTTATTTTCAATAGCTCATCAATAT
Organism: Oscillospiraceae bacterium; assembly: GCA_017558545.1. Classification (GTDB taxonomy): domain Bacteria; phylum Bacillota; class Clostridia; order Oscillospirales; family Oscillospiraceae; genus SIG459. Next base: position 2,613 of record JAFYUG010000356.1, read on the forward strand.
CGCTGTCGCTATAATCTCTGTAGCCATTTTCGAGGCGCATGGGAGAGATAAGGCTAAGACTTTCATAGTAGCGAATGTTGGCTCTTGTCATTCCTGTTTTAAGCTCTACATCCTTAATATTCAAGAAAAACACCTCCTTTTGGGCTAATCATAAGCTATAAAGCCCCTTTATAGTCAAGAGGAAAATGAAAAAACTGCAAAATATCTACCATTTTAAGGCTCCCTTGTGTAAAGGGAGCTGTCATTTGCGTAAGCAAATGACTGAGGGATTGCCCTCTGGGTCAGTTTCGCTGATAGCTTTGCTATAGAGTGTAAGCAGGCGGCAGCAAGCGGCCGACCTAGCCTGAAGGATATAAACCGAACCCGTTTCTAAGCACATCTGCGTTGACATTGCTGCGTTAGCGTCTTTTGAAGGGTGACGACCCATCTGCAAGCCGCCGCCTTGCACTGTCTTAGCATATGCGCTTAGAAATCTTCGACACCACGGGAGGGGATTTTAGTGTCAGGCAAAATTGCGTGATGCAGGTGGGCTGTCGCCCACCAAAGAATAAAATGAAGTCTGGCGCTAAAATCCACCCCGTGGTGCGGGTTTGGATTATATCGTTCAGGCTACGCAGACCCATGAACGCGCAAACTCCCCGTCATGTTTGGCGGGGAGTTTTTTAATGTTTACCAATTTTCAATTATGCCGCGGACGAGGGCAACAAGGTTTTTCTCGGCTATTGCGGCGGTCTCCATAACCTCTTCGTGGCTCAGCTCCTGAGTGCTGAGACCTGCGGCCTTGTTGGTTACAAGGCTGAGACCCAGGGTGGTCATGCCGCTGTGGCGGGCAACAATGGCCTCGGGAACGGTGGACATACCGGCGAGGTCACCGCCCATGGCCTTGATGGCCTGAATTTCGGCGGGAGACTCAAACTGAGGGCCGTGGAAGAAGGTATAAACACCGTCGGGGAGGTAAATGCCCTTTTCCTTGGCAACGGCCTTGGCGATTTCGCCTGCTGCTTTGGAATAGACTTCGGTCATATCCTTGAAGCGGGGGCCGAATTCGTCCATGTTAGGTCCGCGAAGGGGAGAGGGGCAGAAAAAGCTGATATGGTCGCGGATGAGAACGATGGTGCCGGGATTATAGTCTGCGCGGATGCCGCCGGCTGCGTTGGTGAGAATGAGTTTTTCGATGCCGAGGCGGGCAAAAACGCGGATGGGCAGAGTAACGGTGGACATATCGTGGCCTTCATAGTAATGGAAGCGGCCCTTCATGGCGCAAACGGTTTTGTCGCCGATTTTGCCGATGATGAGCTTGCCGTCATGACCGAGAAGGGTGGGAACGGGGAAATGGGGGATTTCGCTATAGTCTATTACGATGGGGTTTTCAATCTCGTTGGCCAGAGGGCCGAGGCCGGAGCCAAGGACTATGGCGATGTCAATCTTGCCGGGGAACTTGTCGCGGATGTATTCGCATGCTGCGTTAATTTTGGTATACATGATTTATCCTCCAAGCATATTTGCGTTGTTTGTTCTTAACCAGTATAACACACAGAGCGAAAAATAAAAAGCATTTCTTAGCCTGAGCAATATAATTCGAAGTGCGTTTCTAAGCGCATCTGCGTCGGCATTGCTACGCCCAAGGCTTTTGAAGGGCGAAAGCCCATCTTCAAGCCGCCGCCTTGCACTGCCTTAGCATATGAGCTTAGAAATCTCCGACACCACGGGTGGGGATTTTAGTGTCAGGCAAAATTGAATGATGCAGGTGGGCTGTCGCCCACCAAAAAATGAAATGAAGTCTGGCGCTAAAA
>JAFYUG010000357.1 GCA_017558545.1 Oscillospiraceae bacterium
AAGCAGGCGTAGAGAGCATTGCCCCAGGTCTTCTCAGCTGCATCAGCAAGCTCAACTCCGATGGCCTTGGCAGCGGCAACAGCCTCTGCGTCATCGCTGATAGCGCCAAAGTCGATGCCCACATATTCCTTAACAGCGTCAACCATGCTGAGTCTGCGCCAGCCGGGAGTGAGGTCGATGGTCTCGCCCATCCACTCAACCTGATAAGTGCCCAGAATTTCCTGAGCTGCGCCGGAGATGATACCCTCGGCGATATCCATCATGTCATGGAAATCGGCATAAGCCTCATAGAGCTCAACGGAGGTGAACTCGGGGTTATGCTTGGTATCCATACCTTCGTTACGGAAGATACGACCCACTTCGTAAACGCGCTCAATGCCGCCAACGATAAGGCGCTTGAGGGGCAGCTCGGTAGCGATACGCATATACATATCGATATCCAGAGTGTTGTGGTGGGTGATGAAGGGGCGGGCAGAAGCGCCGCCTGCGATGGTGCTGAGAACGGGGGTTTCAACCTCCATGTAGCCGCGGTTATCCAGATAGCTGCGGAGATAGCGGATGAAACGATAACGAATATCGAAGTTGCGGCGGCTTGCATCGGACATAATGAGGTCAACATAGCGCTGGCGATACTTGAGCTCAACATTGGTCATGCCGTGGAACTTCTCGGGGAGAGGACGAAGGCTCTTGCTGAGGAGGGTTACCTTCTCGGCATGAACGGAAATTTCCTCGGTCTTGGTCTTGAAAACAAAACCGGTTACACCGATGATGTCGCCGATATCATACTTACGGAAATCGGCAAACTCGGTTTCGGAAACGGAGTCCTTCTTGATATAAAGCTGAATCTGGCCGCGGTCATCCTTGATATGGCAGAAGATGGCCTTGCCCATGCCGCGCTTGGACATGATACGTCCGCAAACGGAAACAGTTTTATTTTCGAAAGCATCATAATCGCCCTTGATTTCGGCGGAGAATGCGCTTCTCTCAAACTTGGTGATATGGAAGGGGTCGCGGCCCTCTTCCTGAAGAACCTTCAGCTTATCGCGACGAATCTGAAGCAGCTCGCTAAGGTTTTCTTCCTGGGGAACGTTCTTTATTTCTTCGCTCATTATTTTTACTCCAATCAGTTGTCGATTTCCAGTATCTCGAACTCGAGCTGACCTGCAGGTGCATCAACAGTTACGATTTCGCCAACGGCGTGGCCAAGAAGGCCGCGGCCAAAGGGGCTATCGCTGGAGATTTTGCCTGCCATGGGGTTAGCTTCCTGAGAGCCAACGATCTGATACTCCTCAACGAAATCCTCTTCGATGTCTCTTACCTTGACGCGGCTGCCGTGGCCAACCTTGCCGGCGAGAGTGGTCATCTCGATGATCTCTGCGTTCTCGATGAGGTTCTTGATTTCTGCAATCTTGGAATAGAGCTTGCCCTGCTCGGTCTTGGCTTCGTCATATTCGCTGTTTTCGGAAAGGTCGCCGAAGGAACGTGCTTCCTTAATCTGCTCGGCTACTTCCTTTTCCCTGACGGTCTGGAGATATTCCAGTTCCTTTTTAAGTTCGTCAAGGCGCTCCTGGCTCATTTTAAATCTGTTTTCGTTACCCATTGTTGTCTTCCTTCCGATATATTGTGTGAAAAATTTTTATTACAAATGCATTAAATACCAATCTTGTATTATAAACGCAAGTTACCCTTATGTCAAGAAAGATATTCCAAGGCTTTTTCCAAAGCTGCGTCTATATCCTCTTCCGCTTCAACAATTATATCCGGCACAAGGCCGCCTGCATCAGCCAAATTGACTCTGTTAGGGGTGAGGTAATTGCGGGTGGAGATATGAACAGCGCTGCCATCATCAAGAATATAGGTCTGCTGACTTTTTGCCTTGCCTGTGCTGGGAACACCAATAATGGTGGCCGCATCATATTCTCTCAAGGCTGCGGCGAAAAACTCCGCTGCGGAATAGGTTTTCTCATTGATAAGAACAACCATGGGTATATCAACGCAGCTATCATCGGAATAGGTTATTTCCTCATTGCCGTCACTATCCACACTAACGAAGATTTCTCCTTCAGGCAGGATATAGTCCAGAAGCTCGGTAAGTTCCGATAGCTGGCCGCCCGGATTGGTGCGAAGATCAAAAATAAGCCCCTTGGCGCCTTCGTCTATAAGCTGCTTCATAGCTGAGATGGATGTTTGGGCGCTGGCTCTTTCGAAGTTTTCCAGACGAATATAACCAATATTCTCATCCAGCATTAAATGGCTCACAGGGCTGGAGAAAATGTATTCGTTTTTGATTTTAATGCTTATTTCCTCTCCATCGGGAGTAAGATAGGTCATATCATATTCATCAAACTGGAACTTGATAACCTGTCCAACATCATATAGGCTAAGACCGCCAAGAGACTGCCCTGCGGCAGAAGTAAGGATACAGCCTTCATATATGCCGGCTCTATCCGCAGGTCCATCGGCAACGGTGCTTATAACAACTGCTCCCCTGCCCTCTTCATCAACCTGCACGGTTACGCCTATTCCGGACATATTATTGAGGGAATTTTGATTATAGCTTTCATACTCTTTCGCCGTCATATAATAGCTCCAGCGGTCTCCCGTTGCCTTGACTATTGCAGAAGAAACCATATCGGATGCCAATTCCCAATCAAGCTCTCCGACATATTCTTCTTCAACAACCTTTTTCACGGAAGAAAGCTTATTATAAAAGGCAAGTCCTTCTTTTCCGCCAATAGCAAAGAACACCATGGCATACATTACTACAATGGTGAGAAGAGCGGTGCATAGACACATTGCCAAAACTGACAGAGAATCAAATTTTCTTTTCAATAATATCACCATCCAAGGGGAAAACTTGTAAAAAAGCGCTGATATATTATTATGCCTGAAAAATACTAAAAGTAACTGCCTGACCGATAGATCAAGCAGTTACTGTTATTTTAAAGGTTTCTTCTCAGGCGGAGGGGGCTCCATGATGAGCTAATATACAGTGCTTTATCTGACTTGCTAAAGCAACCGGAAAATCCGGAATTTTACGGATTACTTCCCCTACCATTTCTGTTCCAAT
>JAFYUG010000358.1 GCA_017558545.1 Oscillospiraceae bacterium
CGGGCTGTCGAGGACGCCAGCCCCTACGCTGGCTCAGAGTAAAAAATATAGTCATTGCGAGGAGGCCGCAGGCCGACGTGGCAATCCGTAGCCCCCTTGGCTCGCCCCTACGGGGAGAGCTGGCTGCGAAGCAGACTGAGAGGGGCAAAGTTTTAGAGCGCTTGCAAACCGTCCCCCTCTCCGTCACGGCTTGCGCCGTGTCACCTCTCCCCAGTGGGGCGAGGCTTTAGAAAGGTATAAAAAAGCTGCGATGGGTGCCCATCGAGGATATTAATATTCTCAATCAGCACCTAAACCTTGGCTTTTGCCTTGGTTGCAAAATTTGCTTATTAATTGTAAAATAAATTAAACCGAAAAACGGGAGGTGAGAAAAATGCTGGTTTATATGGCTCTTATTGAGGATGAAAGAGAAAAGCTTCATTTTGAAGAGCTTTATCATAAATATTATAGGCTTATGTTCCGCATTGCCGGCGATATATTGAATAATCAGCAGGACACCGAGGACGCGGTAAGTGAGGCATTTTTCTCCATTGCTCAAAATTTTTCAAAAATTTCTTCCATGAACACTCACAAAATCAAGGCCTATTTCGTTATAGTGGTTGAAAGAAAGGCGATAGACATTTATCGAAAAAAGCAGGCGCATACCGTTGTGCCTTTTGATGAGCATTTTGAGGGCGCTGCGTCCCTATCCATGGGAGAAGGCGCTGCGGCTGAAGCTATGAACCGTCTGCCGCCGAGATATAGAGAGCTTTTATACTTAAAGCATTTTTGCGGTTTCAAATCTGCGGAAATTGCCAGGATGCTGGGCATGAGCGATAGCATGGTGCGGCGCACTCTTTCCGATGCCCGCGCAGCTTACCGCGCAGAACTGGAGAAGGAAGGAATAGAGGCATGAGCAAAAAACCGATAAGCGATAAGCAGCTTGATAAATATATCTGCGAAGCCGCAGAGGCCATGCTCGCATCCCTCCCCAAAGCGGAAAACTGCGAAGAACCGGCGCTCTCTCCTCAATTTGAGGCAAAGATGACGAAGCTTTTTGAAAAAATGGAAGGCCGCAAACGCATCCAAATCCATCTGCGCCGGGTGGCTGCCGTGTTCATCCTCATTATCTTAGGCTCAGGAGCTTTCATTGGGCTTAACAGCGAAGCAAGAGCGGAGTTCGGCGGGTGGCTCAGAGCAAGCTACGAAGGCAGCATAATATATAGATTTTTAGGCGAAAGCCCGCAAGCGCCCATGCCGGAAATTGAATTCGGCTGGCTGCCGGAGGGCTGCGAGCTTATCTTGAAGGATGAACTGGAAAACTCGCTGACATATATTTATGAATGCGGTGATGAAGGCTTTATATTCAGCTGCAACCGCATGACGGAAAATAATCTGACCCAGCTTTTCCCCAAGGATACGGATATTTGCAAAGAAGTAAGCATCAAGGGTGTAAAAGCAGAAATGTGGATATCCGAAAACGGCCTTGTCTGCATAGTCTGGACGGATGATAAAGAAAACTTCATTTATACCCTTGAATCTGCTATGAGTGAATATGACATTCTGCACATAGCGGAGGAAATAAAAACAGCAAATTAGACAAAGATTGAAAAGTTAATAAATCTTTACTCACAAATCACCTCCCTGCTTCGTTACAGTGTATGGACACATCGAACGAAGGGAGGTGATTTTATGCGTAGACGAATTATAGCGCTCACATTGGTGTTTCTTCTTGTCCTGAGTATGGCTGTATATGCGGCAGAGCCGAGACTGGTCCGGGTGACGCCGTCCTTGTCCTTCTCGGGAACAACGGCTAATTGTAGTGTCTCGGTGAATGAGTATGGTTCGGATATTTCTGTGACACTTACTCTTTATCGTGGTTGGTCGGTAATTGCTTCGTGGAGTGGTTGTGGAGAAGATTATGTCAGAGTGAGCGGTAGTGCTGCCGTTAAGGACGGGCTTGAGTACAAGCTGGTTGCTACCGGTACGGCAAACGGCGTGGCATTTACAAGTGTGGAAGTTTGGGGAACTTGTTGACTGGTTGGTATTTTGTGAAAGGAGAAACTTACATGAAGAGAAAAGTTATTTCTATTATTGTTATTCTAACATTGTTGTTTGGCTCTTTTTCTGCGAACTCTTATGCATATTCGGGCACGGAAAATAGAGATAATGTTTTTGTGAACGGGAATATGGCTGCCTATGGCATCAAGGATTCTGAAAAACTGGTCAATATTATCGTAAATTTATCGAGTAAAACAGTAAACTTTGCTGTAAAGTACAATTCCACACCAAATTATGTGTATGAATATATTGCGGAGTTATCTGAATTGCCTGCAAACCTTCATACGATTAGAGGTTGGGATGAAATAATTAATATATGTAAGAATAATCGAGATAACTGGAAGTGTATTTGCATTACAGACGCAGTAATTGTTAAGGACCAAAATATGGACAATAGTATTGCGAGAAATGCAACTGTTGATGCAATGCTTTCGTCATTGATGCCTACTCATGGAACTCCATTTACAGGAAGATTCATGAGAAACGGAACTTTTGAAGGCCTTAACATGACGCAGTATCAGAGTCTTGAATATTATGGATATTTGTCTCGTTCGTATTATGTGGCAATTGCTATATCAGTCGCTTCGTTAATTACAGGAATATGGGGACTCGTTGTTACACCGGGAGTGCTTTCATTTTTTGGCGCTATATTGGGAGCGGGAGGACTAATATCTGTAGGAAACACTGTGTATCAGTACAACTTGTTTGTAAGTCAGTTGCGATATGTAGTTGTAAATAACACCGTTGAGAAATGCTGGTCTGAAAAATTGACTAGCTATATAGGATATGGCTTCCAATCAGGATCGTACTATGTAGATACAGCTACTATGGCTGTCTCATACACCCCTTCGCAGAGTTTCTTTAACGATTATCAGGCTCAATTTCAGAAGGCATTTAATAATTACTATTACTTGTAATGAACGGAGCGATATATTATTACAGTGAAAAATAGACGTTTTGCTTGGGTTGTTGTGGTGGCAGATATTGCGCTGACGCTCTATGTTATTGTCGGAGCAATATTTCTGTTTCCCAGATATCCGATATGGTTTATTTTGTCAATAATCATTCTTTTGACTATTATTTTTGTCATGTCAGTCATAGCTAAGAAATGTCCACATTGCGGAAGACTTGGCTTCACAATCAAACCATGGGAACGCAATTTCATACATTGCTTTTATTGTGGTGAAAAAATAAAATATAAATAAAATGTAAAGAACGTGGCTGCTCCGAGCATTGATGATGTAGCAAATGGAAAAGCAAGCGGCTGTAGTGATATGTGGATGTCCGTTCCCGCACCTGATGGCATGAAGGTTACCGATGTTCTTCAGCTCCATGAGAATGGAATAATCACTCTGACTTTTTATAGAATTTAGGTGCGAGTGCGCGGAAAGCTAAAAACCATGCCGTAGGGACGCACCTGCGTGTGCGTCCGAGGGCGGCAGATTGCCGCCCCTACAAAACGGGCTGTCGAGGACGCCAGCCCCTACGCTGGCTCAGAGTAAAAAATATAGTCATTGCGAGGAGGCCGCAGGCCGACGTGGCAATCCGTAGCCCCCTTGGCTCGCCCCTACGGGGAGAGCTGGCTGCGAAGCAGACTGAGA
>JAFYUG010000359.1 GCA_017558545.1 Oscillospiraceae bacterium
GCCTATGCCCATGACCGCGCCGCAGATGCCGCCTACGATATGGGTTATCTGGGAGATATTGTCGCTGGTTTTTATTCCGTCGTATATTTCGCCGCCTATGTATATCACAAAGACGAGGATAAGAGTGATGGGAATACCTCCCCGCATGCCGCCCAGAGAGGACATTATTATCATCATAAACACTATGCCGCTGGCACCCATCAGCGCCGTATCAGGGAAAAAGAGGCACTGAACAGTACCGGATACCAGAGCGGTGACCACGATGGCCCACCACATATTGCTGCTTCCGTAGCGTTCCTCCAAAGCGGGGCCGATGACCAGCATCAGCACCAAATTGCCCGTGAGATGGGAAAAATCCGCATGGCCCAGAACATGGGTGAAAAGGCGGACATAGCCCAGAAGCTCCTTCATATCCCAGCGGTACACACAGAAAAGCTTCATTGTGGAATTGCCGTTGGTGATAAGGTCCAGAAACAGGACGAAAAGGCACATGAGGGTGAAGGTCAGGGTGGTTGGGGCATTATATTGAATAAGAGCGGATTTGTGTTTTTTTCTTTTCTTTGCCAAGACAAGCTACCTCTTAAAAAGTTTTCAGCCGAGACCGGCGCTGCGCTTTGCCGCAACCAACACCGCGTCCATAACAGCGCCCCGGAAGGCATTCATTTCCAGAGTGCGTATGCCCTCCATTGTGGCGCCCTTGGGGGAGCATACCGCGTCCTTCAAAGCGCCGGGATGCTGACCGCTTTCCATCACCATCTTCGCCGCTCCCGCCACGGCCTGAGCGGCCCATAGCATAGCTTCAGAGCGCTTCAGCCCCGCTCTCACGCCTCCGTCGGAGAGAGCTTCGATAAACAGATATGTGAAAGCCGGGGTGCAGCCGCCCACGGTCATGGCAGCTTCGGCATGCTCCTCGTCTGTGCGTCCCACCCTTCCGCATTCGGAGAGCAGTTGTTCCAGCTCCGGTGCCTTTTCCTCCGGGCAGGAGGGGTGGGGCGCCGTGAGCACAAGGCCCTCGCCTATGGCGCAGGGGGTGTTGGGCATAATACGGATAAGGGGATTCGCCTTGGGCAAAAGCTCCGCCATAGCCTCAGCGGGTACGCCCGCAGCCATGGAAACCAGAGTCTCCATTCCGGTGAGAACGGGCTCTATTTCACGAATGACCTCTCTTATCTGCCAGGGCTTCACTCCGAGGAAAATAAATTCCGCGTCCCGGGCCGCGGAAAGGTTGTCCGGGCAGACATTGCAGCCCAGCTCCTCAGCCAGCGCCTGAGCCTTTTCAATACCGCGGTTGGCGAGATACACCTGCTCCGCTTCAACTTTGGCGCATACGGCGCGAACTATGGCGCCTCCCATATTGCCGGTTCCTATAAAAGCGATTTTTCCCATGGCTTCCTCCCGGAATTATCATTTGAAAGTTTATTTTACCACTTCTTGCCTCGAATGGCAAGAGGCGGAAAAGGAATGCGGCAATCCGGGGTCGCGGCGAATATCGCTCCGGGCAAGCCTGCCCCCCTGCGGATCAGCGTTAATTTCATGTTTTGAGCCTGTCAAAAAAGCCTCGCAGAGTTCGCGTCCGCAGACGCGAATAGAATTAAATATGTTTTCCCGGCGACACTTAGTTCCCTCCTCGGAGCATAGCTCCTGCGGCCTGCGCTAAAA
>JAFYUG010000360.1 GCA_017558545.1 Oscillospiraceae bacterium
CTTTCCTACAATGGCGGCATAGAAACTACAGAGGATTTCGATGCGGCAACCACCACCAGACCCAAGCTCAAGGCCGTGATGATAGGTCAGGGTCTTATGGCTGACCCTGCCCTTATTTCCAAAATCAAAGGCGGCGGAGAAGTGAGCACAAAGCTCCTTCTGGATTTTCACGACGCCCTTTTCCACGAGTATGCCGAGGATTTCCAAAGCGCCAACAATGCCGCTCAGAGAATGAAGGAGCTTTGGAGCTATCTCCATAAGAGCTTTCCGGGTAGCGAAAAGCAGCTTAAGAAAATAAAAAAAGCCCGCTGCGCCGAAGATTATCTTCTGGCGGCAGGGGAAATGTTTCAATTAGCGAGGAAATAAAATTTGAAGAAAAACCTGACCTTTAGATACACCCTTCAGCAGGTGGCCTACTGGGCCGCTGCCGCCGGTGTTATGAGCTTTGCCAGCGCCTATCTTTTGGCGAAGGGTCTGCCTGCCTCCCTTGTGGGCACCTTGCTCTCATTGGGCAGCCTGCTCTCCTGCGCCGTGCAGCCCGTGCTGGCGGAGAGAGCCGACCGCCTCGGCGCGGACAAAATAAAATACATGATAGCCGCCCTCTCCCTTTGCTGCATGGCATTTTTTGGCGCTCTTCTTGCCATCCCCATGAGCACCGTTCCCATGGGAATATGCTATCTTTTCGGCATATTCACCTTTGACGCCATGATGCCCCTCTTAAACGCCGTCAGCGTAAGCTGCAACAATGCAGGAATGAAGATAAACTACGGCGTTGGACGCGGCATAGGCTCTCTGGCCTACTCCCTGGCCGCCCTCGGTCTTGGCAGAATTATTGCAGACTTCGGCGAAGATTGGATGATTTGGGCAATACTTGCGCTCATGGCCTTCAACATTATCATCAGCCTTGGCTATCCCTCCGCAGCCGCCGCCTCCACTGAGCGCAGAAGAAACGACAGCTGCTCCATAATCACCTTTTTCTGCCGCTACCGCAGATATTGCTTCTCCCTTCTTGGCGTTTTGCTCCTTGGGGCATTCCACGCCATGACGGAAAACTTCATGATAAAGATTTTTGACCGCCTTGGAGGCGGCAGCGCCGAGGTGGGCGTCGCCCTCTTCGTGGCCACCGCCATTGAGGCCGTGGTACTATTGTTCTTCGAGCCTATAAGACGGCGCATTTCCGAAGGCTGGCTTTTGAAAATTGCAGGCCTTTCCTTCCTTTTGAAAAGCTTTCTCTTCATCGTGTCCGGCAGCGTAGAGGCCATTTATCTTGTGCAGCTGCTGCAGGCCACCAGTTATAGTTTTCTTGCGCCCACTCAGGTTTTCTATGCGGAGAAAAAGGTGCGCCCGGAGGACATGGTTAAAGGTCAGGCCTTCATAACCGCAGCCTATTCCCTCGGCTGCGCCGGCGGCAACTTCGCAGGAGGCTTTTTCATAGAGCATTTCGGCGTTGGCGCTATGCTTTGGTTCGGCGTAGTCCTTGCCGCCCTTGGCACAGGTGTATTTTTCCTTACTGTGAACAAGAAAGATAAGTGCATTATGGAGGCACTTGCCCCCTCTCAGTCATGGCTTACGCCATGACAGTTCTCCCCAAAAGGCGGACTCACATAGGGATTTATACGCTCCAAAGTGTATCTTTTCCCGCAATACTTCGAAGAAAATCCATGGCAGGCGACAGCCTTGCCATTGATTTTTTCTTTGTCTTGCAGAAAAATATATTACTTTGGAGTGCTTCGCAGTTTTGAATGGAAGATTTTTTCTTGCAGCAACTCCGGCTCTTGCAGAAATACTTTGTGTATTTCAAAAGAGGCGGGGGAAGCTGCGGGGAAAAAGATTCATTCAAAACCGTACAAATCCCTATGTGAGGCCGCCTAAGGAGCGAGCCTTTAAATGGAATATTTTATTAATATTTATTGGCTATATTTTGTAACAGTTTTAAGCTATAATTAAGATGACAGATTTTACAAAGGAGGTTTTAAGAGCATGAACGAAATAAACGAGAATCTCTCTCCCATTCCCGAAGAGCCTTTTGACCTTACCGTAGCCAAGCGCAGCTATTCCCGCATAGGCTTATCCCTGCTGACCATTTTCCTTGTGGGCACAATTTTGCAGCTGCTTATGGCTGCAATTCCCCCGATTATTTGGGGCGAGGATAACTTTTTAACCGCCTCTTCCTGGGGACTTTGGATTATAACCTTTGTGCCTATATATGTGGTTGCCTTCCCCCTTTGCCTTTTAATGCTGAGAAAGCTCCCTGCATCCACCCCTGCACCCCATAAGATAGGAGCAAAAAGATTTCTTGGCTATATTCCCCTTTGCTTTTTCCTCATGTATGCCGGAAACATCATCGGCATAGGCCTTTCCTCTTTCTTTTCCGGCGGCACCGCCGAAAATGCCATTTTGGAATATGCCATGGACGATAACCCCATCAAGATTCTTGTAATGGTGATTTTGGCCCCTATTTTTGAGGAGCTGGTTTTCAGAAAGCAGCTTATTGACCGCTGCGTGGTCTTTGGTGAAAAATGGGCGGTTATCTTCTCCGGCGTATGCTTCGGACTTTTCCACGGCAACCTTTTCCAGTTTTTCTATGCCTTCTTCCTTGGCTGCATCTTTGCCTACATCTATATCCGCAGCGGCAAAATGCGCTATAGCGCCATTTTGCACATGCTGATTAACTTCATAGGCGGCGTTGCTGCCCCTTGGTTTATATCCATGATTGATTTGGAAGCCCTCGCCACCCTTGACCCCATAGGCGCTCCCGAGGCAGCTATGGAAATAATCATGGAAAACGCAATGGGTCTTGCGCTCTATATGCTTTTCATGCTCTTCATAATGGTCATGTTCTTCTGGGGACTTGCCCTTTTCATCAACAAGATTAAAAAGACCCGCTGGGAGGCTGTTCCCTATCCCCTGCCCAAAGGCACAGTATTCAAAACCGCCTATCTCAATGCCGGCGTAATTCTCTTTGCTCTTTCCTGCATCATCGTCACTGTTTTAATGCTGTTTTTGTAATTCAGAGAATTTAAGAAAAAGAAGGGAGATTAAGTTATGAAAAAAGCCGCCGATTTTCGTGCCGCTGCCCGCGCAGCCTTGAAAGGTCAATGGCGCACCGCCGTACTCACTGTCTTCGTGGCTAGCCTGTTGGGTGTAGGCTCCGTATCATTTGCAAACTCAAGCCAGTACTCCTCCAATTTATCAGGCACTTCTCTTGCAGAATTTTCAGATCAACTCAGTTCTTTCCTTTCCGAAAACATCGGGATCGTTTTTTCCGCCGTGGCCATATCCGTAATATGGGCAATTGCCGTTATAATTATCTCCGGCGCCGTAAAATTTGGCTACGCCTGCTATTTTCTTAAGCTGGCAGACGGAGAAAAGCCCCGTTTTTCCACTCTTTTCTCCCAAATGGACAGAATCTGGCCCGGATTTTGTATGAACTTTTTCGTGAATCTTTTCATAGGCCTTTGGTCAATGCTCCTTTTTATCCCCGGACTTATCAAAACATACAGCTATTCCATGACGGCCTACATAATGGCTGAGCGCCCCGGCATGGGGGCAAGAGCTGCCATCACCGAATCCCGCTATCTCATGGACGGCAACAAGTGGCGTCTTTTCTGCCTGGGCTTCAGCTTCATAGGTTGGAGTATACTTTGCGCAGCTCCTGTGGCTGTTGCTTTCCCCCTCTGTTCCTTTAGCTATGCCTTTTCCGAGAGTCTCAGATCATTTTTGCCCATGCTGCCCATGGGAATAGTTTCCTTTATAGGAGCTCTCTTCCTCACAGCTTATCATCAAACCGCCGTCGCGGACTTCTACCGCTCCATTTCCGGCACCGGCAAGAAGACAGAGGCCGAAGTTATTTCTGAGTAAAACAAAAAGACACTTTTGCGAATTGGCAAAAGTGTCTTTTTTGGTGGACTTGAGGAGGATCGAACTCCCGACCTTACGAATGCGAACCGTATGCTCTCCCGGCTGAGCTACAAGCCCTTAAATTACTCTAAATAATTATACCACCGTGCAAAAATTAGTAAAGATTATTTTTCTCTTGATAATCTCCTAGAAATGGTGTAAAATAATTCGGCGGCCACAGGCAAGGCTGCACTAGTCGGGGAGCCAGCGGTGCCCTGTAACCTGCAATCCGCTATAGCAGGGATGAATTCCCAACTAAGGGTATGTGATGTATCGACTGACCTCGGTAAGCGATGTTGACGTTTCGGTCTTGCGCAACGGAGAGCCGTGAACCATGTCAGGCGGGGAACCGAGCAGCATTAAGCGGTCCACTTCGTGTGCCGCGAGGTCGCCGGAGCCGAGTTGGATGCCGTTGTAACGGATGGGTCACATTTCCCGAAGAAGTGTGTGCAGTCTTGCCCGTGGCCGCAATGCATTTTAAATAAAAGCTCCCTCTGATGAGGGAGGCATTCGACTGCGCTATTTTTTGCCAATTATTTCAGAGGAGGTTAAAAGCCATGTATCAGGCA
>JAFYUG010000361.1 GCA_017558545.1 Oscillospiraceae bacterium
ACCCTGAATATGGGTTATGTACTTGGGGTGGTTTGCGTATTCGCCCTTGGCAAACTTGCCAACGAGGCGCAGGAAGGTTGCGCGGTTGGCGCCCTTGACGATGAGGAAGTCGATAAGACCGTCATCGGGCCTGGCTTCGGGAACGGGGTTGAAGCCGCCGCCATAATGGGTGCCGTTGCAGGCGCAGATAAGGTTCATCTCGCCGTAATAGAGCTTGCCGTTGCATACAACTCTCAGATTATCGGTGATGCCCTTGAGGAAGTTCACAGCGGTGCTGGTGACATAGCCGGTGGCGCCGCCTATGAGGGGGATTTTGCTATACTTATGAACATCGCCGCCTATGCGGGCGTCAATACCCACGGAGCAGATGTTGACGGAGTGTCTGCCGTTGCAGTCTATAACGTCCATGGGACGCACATTGCCGTCTATGAGCTCGCCGAGGTCGAAGAAGAGCTCCTTTTTCTCGCCGAAGGTCTTTATGAAGTCGTTGCCCGTGCCGGTGGGGAAATGGGTAACGGCAACATTATCCTGTCCAACACAGCCGCAGACGCACTCGTTGAGAGTTCCGTCGCCGCCGCAGGCATAAACGCGAAGCTCATCGCAAAGCTGGGCTTCATAAGTTATCTTTTTCACGGCATCCATGGGGGCTTTGGTGGCGTATATCTCGAAGTCGCCCTCCTTGCCGGAGAAGAACTGAGCCACTTTTGCGGAGACAAGGTCGGTGCTGTCCTTGCGTCCCGCTGCGGGATTTACGATGAACAGATGCTTCATAAGTTTACCTCGCAATCTTGAAAATTATACCTATTTACGAAGCTTCCCCCGGGGGAAGCTGTCAGCCCTTAGGCTGACTGATGAGGGATAAATAACTAAGTCTTTAGCGAAGTTTCCCTCATCCGTCACGGCTAACGCCGTGCCACCTTCCCCCAAGGGAAGGTTTTATTATCTTTACAGATACATGAACAAATCACACTTTATCATGCCATTATAGAGCTTTCTCTTCTTGTCGGCGGGGCGGCCGAAGGTGCGCTCAAATTCGGTATGGCTGCTCAGCAGATAGAGCTTCCAGTTTTCGGTGGCGAAATAGGCCTTGCCGAAGAGCGCATAAAGTCCCTCTGCCTCTCTTCTCTCCATAATGCGCTCGCCATAGGGGGGATTGGTGACGATTATGCCCTTTTCGGTTTTGCGGTCGAAGCTGAGAGCATCGGCCACTTCGAACTTGACTATATCCGCAACACCTGCGCGCATGGCGTTTTCCTTGGCAATTTCAATGGCGTGGGGGTCGATATCGGAGGCGAAGATGCGGTAATCACCTCTGAACTCCCTTGCTCTGGCCTCGTCCTTCACCCTTGCCCACATGGTCTTTTCAAAACCGGGCCAGTTCATGGCGGTGAAGTCGCGGTAAAGGCCGGGGGCGCGGTTTTTGGCCATAAGTGCGGCCTCGATGGCAATGGTGCCGCTGCCGCAGAAGGGGTCGGCGAAGTCCTCGCGGCCTCTGTAACGGCTGAGGGCAACCATGGCGGCGGCCATGGTCTCCTTCAGGGGAGCAGCGTTATGGGCGGGGCGGTAGCCGCGCTTATGCAATCCGAAGCCGGAGGTATCGATGCAGAGGCTGGCTCTATCCTTCATGATGGAAAACTGCACCTGATAGAGAGGGCCTGTCTCATCAAACCACTGTATGCCATAGACCTTTTTCAATCGCTCAACTATGGCCTTCTTGATGATCTTCTGACAGTCGGAAACGGAGAAGAGCTTGGAGTTGAGGCTATAACCCTTAACGGGGAAAGCGCCGTTTTTGGGGATGAGCATTTCCCAGGGCAGAGCCTTTGTGCCCTCGAAGAGCTGGTCAAAGGTGAAGGCATCGAAAGAGCCCACCTCAATGAGCACGCGCTCACCTATGCGCAGGTTGATGTTGGCGCGGGCAATATCCTCTTCATTGCCGGTGAAGTAGACGCGGCCGTTTTCGGAAGCCACATCACGCATTTTCATTCGTCTGAGCTCATCGGCAATAGGTCCCTCAAGACCCAGCAGACAGGGTACGCAAAGCTTGAAATCCATATTATTTCTCCGTTCGGTAATACTATTTTAACTAAATTATTATACACTACAAATTTACAATGTGTAAATAAATATTCTTTAAATATTCAAAAAAGCCTCCCTAAATATAGGAAGGCTCTTTTTTTATGCGGTCATTTCCGCAACTATGCGCTGGCAGTTTTCGTAAATGGTCTCGGGAGAGTCGGGCAGGAAGAATTCGCCGTTTTCGTAGAGCACCTTGCCGGCTATCATGGTGAGCTTTACGCAGTCCTTGCTGCCGGAATAAACCAGATTCTTGGGGATGTTGTTGATAGGCTGCATGCTGGGGCGGCTGAGGTCAATTACTATCATGTCCGCCTGCTTGCCTTCGGCGAGGCAATCGCAATCATTGAGACCCATGGCCTTGGCAGAGCCGCAGCAGGCCATAGAGAGCACCTTGAGAGCATCCATGGCGGCGGCATCGCCAAGGCTCAGCTTCTGAAGCACGCAGGCAAGATACATCTCGCGGAACATATCGAGGCTGTTGTTGCTGCTGGGGCCGTCGGTGCCTATGCCCATGTTGATGCCCATGGCGCTGAATTTCTCCAGGGGAGCAATGCCGCTGGCAAGCTTTGCGTTGCTGGCTGGGCAGGTGATGGCCCAAAGACCGCGCTTTTTGAATATTTCCATATCATTTTCACTGAGATGGACGCAGTGGTAGCCGCCGCCGCCATACTCGAAAAGGCCGAGGGAGTCGAAAAGCTCCGTGGGGGTGAGGCCGTGGCGCTCAATGCTGCCGGCGTGCTCGGTGGCGGTTTCGGAAATATGGGTGAAGAAGGGCAGCTTGCGCTCCTGACATACTCTCAAAACCTCCTTCATGGTGTCGATGGAGGTGGTGTACTCGGCGTGGATGGAGGGCAGCATGCTTACAAGGGGGCTCAGGGAGTTAACCTTGTCCATTTCCGCAATGATGGTCTCATAGGTATCGTTGAGAGAGCAGAAAACATTGCGGAAGCCATACTCGGCGCAGGTTTCGGCGCTCTGAGGACGGTAGAAATACATATCGAAGCCTGCGGTTACGCCGCCGGAAACATACTCCATAATGGCCAGCTTGAAAAGCCAGCATACGCGCTCGGGGGTCAGCTTGGCCTCCAGAGGGAAGATGCGCTCGAAAAGCCAAGGCTGCAGAGGCATATCGTCGGCTATGGAGCGGCCAAAGGTCATGGCGGAGTGGGTGTGGGCGTTTTTGAAGCCGGGCATAAGGAGATTGCCGGCAAGGTCAATTTCCCGCTCAAAGGCGGGAGCATCGGCCCTGGCAGGGCCAATATAGGCGATTTTATCCCCATCAACCCAAAGTTCATGGTCAGTTACATCGTAATTGCCGTTCAGGGCAAGAATTTTTCCGTTAAAAAAGCGAATCATGTGTTTGTTCCTTTCCTTGGTTTTGAGGGTGGAAGCAATCAAGCTCCCACTCCGCTGGATTTGTGTCTATGTATTGCCAGATCATTTCATAGTCGTTTTTGTTTCGGATAATATGGTCATTAAAAGATTTTTGCCAAATTTTCAAATTGGGTTCTTCACCATGTAATTCTCGCGACACACCCGATTTATATTGCCCAATGATAGTTGACAGCGTAGGGAACGGTCTTGACCGTTCCGCTCCATCGCAGCCAATTGCAACAATCATGTGTATATGATTTGGCATGACCACATATTTGTCGATATAAATCCCTTCGTGTCTTGAAGGCAGAGCTTCAATATGCCTCTGCGCAACCATGCCTCGTTTATTTAATTGCAGACCATTGGCAAACAGATGCCTCATTCCGCTGCAACAGATAGTTACGAAATAATAGTGCTGCGAGGAATAATCAAAATCTCTCAGGCGCTGGCGTTTTCTTTGAGGAAATTCCATGGTTTTCCCTTTCGGAACGGTCAAGACCGTTCCCTACGGTTAATTTTTGAGATATGAGCGGTTTTGTGGCGTTTGCAGGCGCATTAGCCAAGGCTGTTCCCTAGCCTGAACGATATAATCCGAACCCGCACCACGGGGTGGATTTTAGCGCCAGACTTCATTTTATTCTTTGGTGGGCGACAGCCCACCTGCATCACGCAATTTTGCCTGACACTAAAATCCCCTCCCGTGGTGTCGGAGATTTC
>JAFYUG010000362.1 GCA_017558545.1 Oscillospiraceae bacterium
AGAGCGAAGGTAGCAAGGATGGAACCAACATAGGACTCATAGAGGTCAGCGCCCATACCTGCAACGTCACCAACGTTGTCACCAACGTTATCGGCGATGGTAGCGGGGTTACGGGGGTCATCCTCGGGGATACCGGCTTCGACCTTACCAACGAGGTCAGCGCCGACGTCAGCAGCCTTGGTGTAGATACCGCCGCCAACACGGGCAAACAGAGCCATGAAGGAAGCGCCCATGCCGTTCATAACCATAATGTTAGCAAGCTCAACCTCTTCCATACCACCGATGTACTTCAGACCGAAGAACCAAAGGGTGATGTCGAGAACGCCGAGACCGACAACGGTGAAGCCCATAACGGCACCAGAGGAGAAAGCGATGTTAAGACCCTTGTTGAGGCCTTCGCTTGCAGCCTGAGCAGTTCTTGCATTGGAGCTGGTTGCTATCTTCATGCCGATGAAGCCGGCCAGCATGGACCAGATACCACCGGTGAGGAAAGCGAAGGGAGTGATGCGGGAGAGCATTTCACCCTTGCTTGCAAATGCAATGATAAGAAGAATTACGAATACGACAACAAATACCTTTGCAACAGTGGTGTACTGACGCTTCAGGTATGCGTTGGCGCCGGAACGAATTGCGGCAGCGATCTTGACCATTTTCTCGTTGCCTTCGGAAGCCTTGAGAACCTTCTTACACTGAATCAGAGCAAAGATCAGTGCAATGGCGGCGCCTACAAAGCCAATCCAAAACAGATTTTCCAACAGATATCATCTCCTATTGTGTATTTGGAAAGCGGTGCTTTCAGATTAACATTCGAATTATAGCACAAAGAAAACCAATATACAAGAAAAATATACAGTAAAAATTAGCAAAAAATATTGATTTTTCATAAAAGAACAAGTAAAATATAGCTAAAGTGTGGCCTGCGATAATTTGTGGGCAGATTATATTGGAGGTAATTATAATGGCAAAGGAAAAACTGCTCTTTGATAAGACTGAACTCGTTTGCGGCATTCTGATGGGTAGCCATGCTACTGTCATCAATGTTAAGTACAGCGATATCCTCAGCATCAAGTTTATTCCCATCGAGGAAAAGGGGTTCCTCAAGAAAGTTCCTTCCGAGATGATCGAGATTAAGTGCAAGAACAATTCCATCTTCTATAAGAAGAAAGACGAGAAGCCTTTCTGGGATAAGTATAAGGCTGGTCTTGAGAAGTTTGCTCGCGAAAATCGCATTACACTTGAGGATTTTACCAAGCCTCAGTCATAAAGAATTAATCTTATAGAATAAACAAAAAACGTCGGCAGTTGCCGACGTTTTTTTATTTGCCAAGGGTGGAAAATCAAGCTGATTCGGTGCGGGTAAGTTTTTTCATCCAGTTATATTTACGGAAATGGATGAATGTGGGCAGTCCTTTAAAAATCTGGTCGGATTGGATGACAACCACTACCCACTCTACGGGCAGTTTCCACCAAAACGCAGCTGCAAAGGATAGCGGCATAACGATACACCACGTACTTATCATGTTCATCTTCATCGTAAATTTACCGTCTCCGGCACCTTGCATTATGCCGAAACTGACGGGCATCTGATA
>JAFYUG010000037.1 GCA_017558545.1 Oscillospiraceae bacterium
ATGAGGACGTGCTCAAGCTCTGCCATCCCAAGCTTTTGGAGCTTGTGGAGTATGACCGCAAGCACAACACCACCTTTGCCAAGAGCCTGAGAGCATGGTTCTCCAACTCCCGCAACATCACCCGCACCGCCAACGCCCTCAATCTCCACAGAAACTCCACCATTTACCACATCAAGAAAATTGAAGAAATTTTGGGCTTCACCCTCGGAGATGCGGACACTCTCCTCTATCTTGAGCTGAGCTTCCTGCTCCTTGAGTTTAACGACAATAAGTTCGAGTTCTGATAAAAACGACCTATGAAATGATGGGTGTTCGTAAAACAGTTGCAGTCCCGACGGAATTCCCGTCGGGACTGTTCTTGTCCAATTTTCAGTAATGTGATAAAATGGATAAAACAATTAGACAAACTTGAATTTGACGAGGTAAATATATGGATATACAGTTAGTTAGAGTTGATATTAACGAAGCCAATGATTTATGGGAGATGCAGGTTGCGTCTTTTCTTGATTTGTATGAGAAGTATCAAGATACGGATACTAGTCCTGCAACAGAAAGTGTTGATAAAATATTGATGCGATTAAATCAGCCATTTACTTATTACTATTTTATTAAAGTTGATGATGCCAAAGTGGGTGCTATCAGAGTAGTTGATAAATGTGAAGAGGGCAAGGCTAAGAGAATATCGCCTATCTTTATTATGCCTGAATATAGAAACAAAGGATTTGCACAGAGAGCAATACAGTTAGCAGAAGAAATTCATGGATTTTCTAATTGGGAACTTGATACAATTTTACAAGAAAAAGGGAATTGCTATTTATACGAGAAAATGGGGTATTATCAAACAGGCAAAACAGAAAAAATAAATGAAAACTTGACATTAGTTTTCTATAAAAAGGATTAACACAAATTCCAATTTGTCGAACTGATAAGGGCGCACTTCTATACACCGTTCGGCGTAGTGCGTTGGGTGCGGTTTTGCACTGCACCAAAGCCTCCCTCTGATGAGGGAGGTGGCAAAAATCTTTGATTTTTGACGGAGGGAGAGAACATGAAAGCCTACAACAAAGAGAATATCCCTCTGGCCAAGGTGTTGCGAAAAAATATGACCCCTTGGGAACGAAAACTGTGGTATGATTTTTTGCGAAACTATCCGGTGCGTTTTCAAAGGCAAAAAGCGATTGGAAACTATGTCGCAGACTTTTATTGTGCAAAAGCAAGACTGGTTATTGAACTTGACGGTGGAGGGCACTATACACCCGAACAGGCAGAAAAAGATGAACAGCGGACCTATGATTTGAGCGCCATGGACCTAACGGTAGCAAGGATCTGCAATTTGGATGTTGACCAAAATTTCTGCGGTGTATGTGAATATGTTGATCGTTTGGTGCAAAATTCTCTCCCTCAGTCAGCTTCGCTGACAGCTCCCTCATCAGAGGGAGCCTTGGATGCTTCCGCATCGAAAGAATAAGCAAAAATCCTCCCTATGACAAAACCATAGGGAGGATTAACTGTTTTACGGACACCCGACGAATCATAGGTCGTTTTTTTCAGCCTGTCAAAAAAAGCCTCGCAGAGTTTGCGTCCGCAGACGCAAATGAAATTCAATATGTTTTTCCCGGCGACAATTAGTTCCCTCCTCGGAGCATAGCTCCTGCGGCCTGCGCTAAAAACATGCCACCGGCATGTTTTCTTAATGCTGCGGCGTCGGGAAAAACACTTCTCAGCCCTTTTGTCAAAGAAGTCAACGACTTCTTTGACAAGCTCAAAAAACACCTCAGTCCATTGTGAGTGGTCTGAGGCGTTTTTTACTTATTCAGCCGCAGAGGAGTTTCATCATGGCCTTCACCTTGTCGCCCTCATGGAGGACAGTTCGAGGGTCGGCATACTTCTTATTGCAGCTATAGAAAAGTCCGTCTTCCTTCCAATTTTCAACGGCAATTGTTCTGCCGCTTTCCTTTTCGGCGCTGTTCAGAAGATCGTCCAGAGTTGCGCCTTCGGGCACTTCATATTCGCCGGAGCGAAGATCACCCACAATAAGCTCAACATGGGAAAACTCAATATAAACCTTCATAGCGGTCTGTTTCTCAGCCCTCGGGATATAGGAACTCGATGACCTTTTCAAGGCCGCCAAGATTTTCGAGGGTTTCCTTGCTGGGAACTGCGGTTTCAACATCGAAGCCCATGTAGCTGAAGAAGTTATCAGCCAGCTTTTCGTTGTCGATGGTTACGCCTTCCAGAGGACCGTGGTCCTGGGGAGGACGGCCGCAGGCGCGGTCGCTGAGGGTGAAGTCCTTGCGGCGGAGACCCTCGCGGAGGTTGAATGCATGGCGAACGGTGTAAGCGCGCTTACCATACTTAATAACATCCTCGGGAGTGTATTCCCAGCCGGTGATAGCCTTGATGTAGTTGAAGTGGGTCATGCCGTGGGGGCCGGGCTTCAGCAGGAAGTCGCTGAGAGAGCAGAAACCGGTGGCATTATTGTGCTCCCACTCCCAGAGCATATCGGCATCGGCTGCGCCGGTATCCTCATAGTTGTGCTTAACCTCGGGAGGAGCCATCTTGAAGGGAACGCCTCTGCCGCCGCGGGTGTGACGGCCGGGGGCGGGGTCATACTGGAAGGTGCGGCCCATGGCGGGGTTGCAGCGGGAGCCGTGCTGAGCAAGCTCCATACCGCTGGCGGTCACAAGGCACTCGAAGCCCTTGCCCATGGTTTCGGCTGCATACTTGGAGCCGTTCTGGAGGATGGCGCCGATGCCTTCGTTGTTGGCAATCTTCTTGAGGATTTCCACAATGGCCTTGCAGTTACCCCAGGTGAGGTCAATGCCGTCGATTTCCTCGCGGCTTACGATGCCCTTTTCATAGCATTCCATGAGCCAGGAGATGGTGCCGCCAACGGAGAGGGTATCAAGACCCCATTCGTTGCCGATATAGTTGCCGTAAACAACAATCTTGGGATTGCTGTTGCCGATGTTGGAGCCGAAGGTTGCCAGAGTTTCATACTCGGGGCGGTAGGTTTCGAAATCAAGACCCAGTTCCTCGTCAACAATGTGGTACATGGCGTTGCAGCCGATGTAGCAGTTGGTGCAGGTGGTGAGCTTCTTGGTCTTGTAGAGGGGGTCCATGGCGGTGCCGTGCATACCGGCATGCTCGTTGAGGTCAACGTCGGCGCCGGACTTTTCCCAGTTATGTACGGAGCAGTCGCCTATCTCAACGCTGTGGAGATAGCCGCCAGAGGTGCCGATGACGGGGAAGAACTGGCAGGGAGGTGCGCTCTTCTTATATTCGGCGTTCATCTTGTTGATTTCCAGAAGGGCATCGGGGTCAACAACCTGAATCTCGTGGGTGCCGGTGCAGGCAACGGCCTTCAGGTTCTTGGAGCCGATAACAGCGCCGCTGCCGCCGCGGGCAGCTGCACAGCCGCGGTCGCAGATAACGGCGGCCATGTGGCTCTTGCGTTCGCCGGCAGGTCCGATGAGGGTAACGCCAACTCTTCTGTGGCCTTCGGCAGCCAGTTCCTCGCGGATCATGGCGTCGGCCTCGGAGATGGTTCTGCCCCAAAGATTGCTTGCATCGCGGAATTCAACATTGCAATCGTTAACAAAGAGGTATACGGGCTTTTCGGAAATGCCCTTTACGAAGATGGCGTCAAAGCCGGACTTGCGCATGAAGCCTGCGAAGGAGCCGCCGCTGTTGGCCTCGCTGATGCCGCCATAAACGGGAGACTTGCTGACAACGGAGTAACGGGGGCCCATGAGAGCCTTGGTGTTGTTGGCAACGCCGCCAACAAAACCTACAACGCTTTCGGGAGCAAAGACGGGGGTGTTGGGAGGCATGAACTCAAGGAGGAAGCGTGCGCCCAGTGCGTTGCCGCCCAGGAAGTCTTTTGCCCACTGCTCGGGCAGGGGAACGATTTCATAAGTCTTGGTGCTCAGGTCTGCAAGGAGAACCTGACCGTTATATCCGGGAAATGCCATTACTTTTCAAATCCTTTCAATAATTATGTATGTATTTCAAATTTTTGATTACAAGTTATCAGTTTCCATCGAAGATGGAGTATCCTTCGGCCTTTGCCTGTCCTATAAGGAAGAGGAAAACATCCGCAGGAACAAAGAAGATATTCTTGGGCAGATTGGGCACATAGCCGAAAACGTTCTTATCCTTGGTTATAACAAGGCAAACATCGGCTTCGGAGGCCTTGGAGATAATGGCATCCTTCTTGGAAAGGCGCATATTGCTGTCAAAGCGGACATCAACATATATCTTCTTTCTGCCGTTGACTATCATATCAAGATTCTTGCCGCTGGTCTTGATGCGGTTATAGCTGATATTGCCTTCCTCGGAGTCGGGGCCATAGAAGCGGAAATGGCGGTAAACCGCGGTCTCCACGATTTTCTCCATGTTGCCCTCGCCCTCGTTTATGCGTATATCGTTGAGCATCAGCATGGAGTTATGGATGGAGGCATCGGCAAGATACAGCTTGGGCTGCATCTTCTGAATGCGGCTGCCTTCGCTCTCCTGAGGCATGCACTGGTAAACAAGGCAGGCGGCTCTGAGATACTTGATATATTTTTCAATGGTGGGTCGGGTGGCGCAGTCTATCTCGCGCATGAGGGCCTCGTAGCTTATAACCTTGGGGCATTCAAGGCAGAGATAGAGGAATATTTTTTCAAGGTCGATGGTGTTGCGTATGCTGAAGCAAACGCCTATATCTCGCAATAGAGCATCGCCAACAACGGTGCGCTGAATCATGCGCTGGATGCGGATATCGTCGGTTTCGCCTATGAGGTTGAGGAAGCCGCCGGTATACATATAATGGCGGAAATGATGTCTAAACTCGGATATGGAGTTTGCAATCTGCTTGAGGTCATTGGTGCTGGCATTGAGAATGCCGCTTGTGGGGATAATGGACTTATCTATAACATCGTTGCTGCCCGTTGCGATCTGGCAATATTCGTAGAAGGAAATGGGCGGCAGATGCAGCAGTCTCTCATTTTCTCCGATGCTGTCGGGACGGATGGAGCTTGTGAGGATAATGGTTATCTCATCAAAGGTCTCCTTCATGGCCTCAACATTTTTCTGCCATTCGGGGGAAAGCTGGATATCGTCGCAGAAGCAGAAGGTGCGTTTGCCAAGGTTGGGGCAAATGCTCTCTCTATAAGTTTTATAGATGTCATAGGGAGGCAGGAAGCTGAAGAAGGGATGGCTGAAGTTCATGTGGATAATCTGCTTGGGATCCACACCCTTATCAATCAAATTCTGAATAACCTGATGGATGAGGGCAGTTTTGCCGGTGCGGTGGGGGCCAGCAAGGTGGATAACGCGGATTTTTTCATCATCCAGCAGCTTCACTATCTCTCCGTAAGCCGTTCTGTGGGTTGGCTTGAGGAACTGCTTCTGAACGCTCCTAAGGTGCCACCACTGGTTATAACCGGAAAGTATCCTTATTATATTGCTTTGAGATGCTATTCCCATGGCGCAACCTAGCTCCTTTTAGCCTGAGTAATATAGAAGTCCCCGCTATATTTCGCGGATATACTTCCTGAAAATTCTTAGAGCCTTGTCAGGCTCCGTTTCGGACATAAGTCCAAGGGCGAACATGATATATTTTTCGTCCACATACAGCTTGGGGGACGTGGGCATCAGCTTCGTATCCTCCCCTTCTCCCTTTATGGCGGCGGAGAGAACTTCCCTTCTCCGGGGAGAGAAAACTATGGGGCCGCCCAAACCGATAACGGCGGGCACTTCGGAAAGGTCCTTGCCCTTTTGCACGGAAACTATGCCGTTGCCGGTATAGAGGGGCTGCAAAGTGCCGCAATGGCGCTCCACAGCGGTTTTAACGGCAATAGCCGTGAGGGCAACATGGTGGCTTTTGGCCTCGTCGCTTTCTGGGATGCTGAAATTGCTTTTCAGCGCCTCATCCAGCTCCGCGGCGGCGGAAACGCCTGCTTCGGCAGCGGAATCGGAAAGAGTATCCAAATTATGATAGAGACCCAAATCGCCTTCCACGGTGCGCTTAAGCTTTGGCTCAATAAGACCCACAAGGTTCACCCCCTGTATGGTGGGGTAGCCTTCGCAGACGGAATAGACATCGGTGGTGGCTCCGCCAACGTCCACCAAAAGCACATCCCCTATTCCCTCTTCGTTTTCCGTGCCTTCAGCTGCCAGCTTTGCGGCAGAGAGCACAGCAACGGGGGTGGGAACAAGAATTTTGGATATGATGCTTTGCGCTTTGTCTATGCCCTTGGCGCTTATTATCTCCTCCAAAAATACCGAGCGGATAATCTCGTTTACGGAGTCCACATCCAGCTTGCCAAGAGCGGGGAGAATATTTTTGGAGAAAAGAGCCTTTTTGCCGCCTTGGGTGAAAAGCTCGTCAATTTCGTCATAGGCGGATTTATTTCCCGCCACAACAATGGTACCCAAATTGGCCTTGCTCCCGGCGAGCATGGCCGCATTATGTATGATAGCCTTCTTGTCGCCGCCGTCTACGCCGCCGGCCAGCAAGACTATGTCGGGAGCGAGAGCTTCTATGGCAGATAAGTCCTCATCCTTAAGACGGAAGGAAAATGTGCCAACAATTTTTGCTCCTGCGCCGAAGGCCGCAAGGCGGGCAGCCTTTGTGGTAAGCTCGGGTGTGAGACCTATGCAC
>JAFYUG010000363.1 GCA_017558545.1 Oscillospiraceae bacterium
GCGTGGCTCATGGGGGAGAGAATGACCTTATCCGCATCTATGCCTGCAGCCTTGGCGGCAGTTTCGCTGAGGCCGGTGCAGGCGGCGGTGAGGGAGAAAAATTTCAGCACACTGCTGCCCATGCTGCCGGTATAGCGGCTATCACCGCCGCAGATATTATCCGCAGCTATGCGCCCCTGCTTATTGGCAGGTCCCGCCAGAGAGAGAAGTGCATCCTTGCCGCTCACCTTATGGCGCACCATGACGGCATCGCCCACGGCATAAATATCCTCCACAGAGCTTTCCATGCGCTCATTTACCACAATGCTGCCCTTTATGCCCAGCTCAAGGCCAGCGCTTTTGGCAAGGGCAGTATCGGGAGTGACGCCTATGGCCATGATGACCATATCGGCCTCCATAGGCTCTGCGTCCTTCACCAGTACGCGAATGCCCTTTTCCCTTTCTTCAAAGCCTTCCACAGAAGCTCCAAGCATGAGCTTAACACCCTTTGCCCGAGCCTCAGCATGAATAAAGGCGGCCATATCCGAATCAAATGGAGACATGAGCTGCTTGGGTCGCTGGATAATGGTGACATCCAGTCCCAGCTCCCGGAGGTTTTCCGCCATCTCAAGACCGATAAAACCGCCGCCTGCGATTATGGCAGAGCGAGGAGACGCACTCTCCACAAAATTCTTTATACGGAAAGTATCCTCCACCGTGCGAAGGGAGAAAATTCTGTCGCTATCAACACCCCGAACATTGGGATAACCGGCCTTTGCGCCGGGAGAGAGGAGAAGTTTATCATAGCTTTCTTCATACTCTTCGCCGCTTTCAAGGTTTTTCACGGCGACGGTTTTTGCCTTGGGGTCTATGGACATGACCTCATGTTTAACACGCATTTCCACATTGAAGCGCCCCAAAAAGCTCTCGGGAGTTTGCAGCGTCAGCTCCTCGGGATCATCGATAATGCCGCCTATGTAATAAGGCAGGCCGCAGTTGGCGTAGGAAATATAGCCCGTGCGCTCAAAGACTATTATCTCCGCATTTTCATCCAATCTTCTGAGTCTGGCCGCAGCGCTGGCACCGCCTGCAACACCGCCAACAATAAGAACTTTCATATATTCAACCCCTTGATATGAAATATGTTTTGCATTTATTTTCCGCTTAAAACGGCGCTTTGTCAATACTCGCAAAGGAAAGTTCCTTGCAGTTTGCCATAGCGGCGGGCTGAGGGCAGGAGCGTCCTACGGATATAAGTTGCAATATAGCTGCCTTGATGTTGCAGGGAACGGTCTTGACCGTTCCGAGACTTGAACAATCCCTCAGTCTGCCTGACGGCAGACAGCTCCCTTTACACAAGGGAGCCTAAATGCAGAACTTTAAGTTTTTAAGTATCTGTGGCGCGCCGAGGTCGTCGCGCCCTACGGGAAGAAACTATAAAAGGCCGCCAAAGCGGCCTTTTATGGTTTTTCTATTTCAAGCCAGCATGTCCAGAATCTGAGCTTTGGGCTTTGCGCCGCTGGATTTCTTCACAATCTTGCCATCGCGAACAACCATCAGGGTGGGGATGCTCATGATTCGATATTCTCTGGCAAGCTCCTGCTCTTCATCCACATTTATTTTAACAACCTTCACATCGCTGCGCTCCAGAGCGATTTCCTCAACGATGGGGACAACTGCACGGCAGGGGCCGCACCAGGGAGCCCAAAAGTCCAGAAGGACAGGCTTTTCGGAAGCGAGAACTTCCTCATGGAAATTATTCTTATTAACATTGATAGCAGACATATTCAAGTCCTCCTTTGTGTTATTTTCTCTTTCTGATTGAAGTATACCCCAAAAGAGAACTTTCTTCCGTGACAA
>JAFYUG010000364.1 GCA_017558545.1 Oscillospiraceae bacterium
GCTTTTCTCTGCTAAGCCCCGCTTTGCCCCCTCGCCTTGCCTCTATAAGCACAAGATTGGGAGCTTGATTGGATTTATACTGCACCATGCGAAGGCGCTTAGGCTCAAGGCCGTGCTTTGTGAGGGCGCAGAATATTTCCGAAAGGCGCTCGGGTCTGTGGACAAGGGCAAATGCTCCGCCCCAGCGGCAGAGATATTTTGCGGCGGCGCAAAGCTGGTCGAGATTCAGGCAGCGCTCGTCCCTTGCAATGGCGCGGGAGTCCATGGGGGCGTTGTAGCCGCTGTCCACGGGGAAATAGGGGGGATTGGAGATAACAAGGTCAAATTCCCCGGCCTTGAAGAGAGTGCGGCAGTCCTTAACGTCGCCCTCTATAATGCCGCTAAAGTCAAAGCCGTTGGCCTCAAGGTTTTGCTTTGTCAGCTCGGCGGAGTCATGCTGAATGTCTATGCCTGCTATGGCCGCCTCGGGGCGTGAGTGGCTTAAAAGCACGGTGAGCACCCCTGCTCCGCAGCCTATATCCAGTATTTTCTTGGCTCTGATGGGCGCGGCGAAGGCGTGGAGCAGCACAGAGTCCGTGGAAAGGCGAAAAGAGCCCTCCTGCTGCAAAAATTTAGGCCCACCCGCCCAAAGTTCATCAAATCCGGTCATAATATCAAATCCTTTTTCTGCTTTAAAGGCTCCCTTGTGTAAAGGGAGCTGGCACGGCGCAGCCGTGACTGAGGGATTGCAAATGAGATACGCTCCACTCGCTATCGCTTAGGTCGGTACGACAGGTTTTATCTTCGTCCCTCACCGTAGGGAACGGTCTTGACCGTTCCGTTGTAGGGGCTACGGATTGCCACAGCGCCTACGGCGCTTCGCAATGACTAAAATTTCAGTCGGTACCAATGTAGGGGCGAACTGTGTTCGCCCGCCTGCGTTGCGCCTGAGACACGCTCCACTCGCTATCGCTTAGGTCGGTACGACAAGCATGGTGTTGCGCAAAACCCAAGGCTCTCCCCTCCGGGGAGAGCTGTCTGCCGATAGGCAGCGGGCGGACACACAGGTCCGCCCCTACGGAGGGGCAAGGTTTGCTTATTCTTCCCAAAGCACGGTTTCGCCCTTTTTGAGAGTTTCCTTCAAATCAATAAGCCTCTGGTTTCTGCTGCCGCGGAAAAGCAGAGTGAGATCCCGCAGGGCCTCAACAAACTCTCCGTCCACCAGCACGTCAATGTAGCTTAAAAATTCGTCCGTAACCTCGCAGCGGGCGCGGCTTTCCTGAAGCAAATCAGTTTCCAGAGTGTAGCCGGTGTAGCACCAAATGTCCTTGTGGGGATAGAGAGCCTTGACCCTCTTCACAAGGGGCAGAAGGGCGCGTTGGTTGCTCTTTTCCATGGGCTCGCCGCCCAGAAGGGTGAGGCCGTCCACATAGTCGGGAGCAAGGGACTCTATAATTTTGTCCTCAACCTCCTGGGTGTACTCCTCGCCAAAGGCAAAGTCCCAGGTTTCGGGCTGAAAGCATCCGGGGCAGTGGTGGGTGCAGCCGGAGACGAAAATAGTGGTGCGCACCCCCGGGCCGTCAGCTATGTCAAAAAATTTAATATTGCCGTAATTCATAGAGTTTTAACCTCAAAAGAAGATAATTATACATAATAAAGCATACCATTTTTGCCCCGCGCTTTCAAGAAGAAAAAAGGCCTCCGCATATATGCGGAAGAGTATAGTCTACGCATTTAAAGGCCCCCTTTCCAAGGGGGCTGTCACCGAAGGTGACTGGGGGATAAGAGTAGCGATTACGTCGAACTAAAATAGAAGCTGACTTTTAGCCTTATCCCCCCTGCCTTGCTTTGCAAGGCTTCCCCCTTGAAAAGGGGGGCTTTAATTTACACCGTAGGGGCGAGCATTGCTCGTCCGCTTATCGAACACAGTTCGCCCCTACA
>JAFYUG010000365.1 GCA_017558545.1 Oscillospiraceae bacterium
AAATCGGGGTTGCCTGCACACACCTCTCAGTCAGCCTTACGGCTGACAGCTCCCCTCAAATAGGGGAGCCAAAGAGGTATTCCCATCTTTCCACATTTTTATTAAAAATGTTTAAAAATTTATTATTTTCTTAATTTTTGCGTAATTTTTTCTATGCATTTAGTATGCATTTTTAAACTAAAATATATATGACCTCAAGGAGGCCCTTATGGACGAAAATAGAAACACCGTATGGTACAACACCGAAACGGACAACGCCGCTGCCGCATGGTATGCACACAATTTCACCCCCCTTCAGACTCCCAGTGTGGCTGAAGCTCCCAAAAAGAAAAAGCGCAAAGCACGCACAGGCCTTATTGTTATTTTGGTCGTTGTGGTGGTTCTTGGTCTTGTGGCCGGCAGCGCCCTTTACTTTGCCGGAGATTACTCTCCCTTCCAGCCTGAGCTTTCTCTCCCCGATGGGGCAGTTGCTCCCGTAGATCCCAATCGTCTGCCCGACAGCGATTTCGGTCAGATGATTCCCGATTTCGACCAGATATTCCCCGATAGAGGCGAAAGCGGCGAGGATTCCTCCGAAGATGAAATGCCCGAGAATTTTCAGGACTTTTTCAACAATTACTTCACCATGGAGGACACCATAGAGCCCAGCAATATCCCCACCGCCGAGGCCACCGGCGACTTTGAGATTGTTCTTGAGTCCACCAAGGGTCTTGAGGAGATGAGATTGCAGGATCTCTACACCAAGTGCTCCCCCTATGTTGTCAACGTCCTTTCCTATTATGATGATAAGCCCGGCTCCTACGGTCTCGGCACAGGTATCATCATAGACGAAAGCGGCTATATTGTTACTAACGCCCATGTTATCTCCAATGCCGACAGCTGCACCGTTGTGCTCAATGACGGCACTGAGCACACTGCCCTTTTGGTGGGCGAGGATGCCAAAACCGACCTTGCCGTTCTTAAAATCAAGGCTCTGGGTCTCACCGCCGCCGAGTTTGGCGATTGCGACGAGATGGTGGTTGGCGACGGCGTTGTTGCCATAGGCACTCCTCTCAGCGCCGAATTCGCCGGCACCTTCACCAACGGCATTATCTCCGCTTTTAACCGCTCCGTCAGCTATTCCGGCACAGATATCCCCCTTATCCAGACCAACACCGCCCTCAACGAAGGC
The DNA here is from genome assembly GCA_017558545.1 of Oscillospiraceae bacterium. Classification (GTDB taxonomy): domain Bacteria; phylum Bacillota; class Clostridia; order Oscillospirales; family Oscillospiraceae; genus SIG459. The sequence goes on from JAFYUG010000365.1 coordinate 1,172, forward strand.
AACAGCGGCGGTCCTCTTATCAATATGTATGGTCAGGTCATTGGCGTTACCAATCTCAAGATGAGCAACGATTATGGCGTCACCATCGAGGGAATTGCCTTCGCCATCCCCAGCACCACCGTTAAAACCGTCGTAGACTCCATTATTGCCAACGGCAAGGTCATGGGCAGACCCGGCATAGGTATAACCTGCGGCAGCGTCCCCGAGGCCGCCAAGGAGCAATATGGCCTGCCTGACGGACTTTATATCACCGAAGTCAGCGAAGAAAGCGACGCCAAGGCCAAGGGCATACTCCCCGGCGACGTGCTCACCCATATAAACGGCGAGGCTGTTTTCACAACTGAGGACGTTTTGAAAATCCGCGATGAGCACAAAATTGGCGATAGCCTCCGCTTCACCATCTACCGCGAGGGCAAGACCTTCGAAGTGGACGTTGAAATTTACGATATAAGCAATATCTATTAAAGACAGGCTTTATTAAAGAGATACGCTCCACTCGGGCTGTCGCTCGGTCGGTATGACATTATCGGTATGACTCGGTCGGTATAACTTAAATTTCTCCTTTTTCTTCTTTTTCATAGCTTGCGCTCATAGTGGGCGCAATGACACTCCTCTCTTCTTTGCGAAGCGCCGGAAGTCCCCTAAAAAGGCTTCCGGCGCTTTGTAGATTTTAAAGGGAAAGGCACTAACTTAGTCTTAAGCTTGTCATACCGACATAAGCGACAGCGAGTGGAGCGTATCTTCATTCGGGCTGTCGAGGACGCCAGAGCCTACAATGGTGCAGATTGAAAACATTGTCATTGCGAAGCGCCCTTGGGCGCTGTGGCAATCCGCATCCCCTACAAGCTCCCAACATCTTCCCTCCTCGCGGCTGTAGGGGCGGATTCTATATCCGCCCGTTTGCGGTCGGTTGCTAAAAACATGC
>JAFYUG010000366.1 GCA_017558545.1 Oscillospiraceae bacterium
GAGCAGGCGATAACGGCAGCGCCGTTTTCCAGCAGGTACTTGATGGTGGGGAGAGCTGCAACGATACGCTTGTCGCTGGTGATCTCACCGGTCTTCTTATCCTGGGGAACGTTGAAGTCGCAGCGGAGCAGAACCTTCTTGCCCTTCACATCGATGTCATAAACGGTTTTCTTGGAATAGTTCATAATATCTCCTTTGAAAAAGATAGAATTGATATAATAACATGCTTTGGAGCATGGTTTGCGCCTGATAAGCTTCCCCCGGGGTAACGAAGTGTCGCCGCGGGAGTGAATGACATGCCGGGGGCATGTCAGAGCCGCGGCGTGACCGAGCCGCAGCGAGACAGCTGTCAGCGAAGCTGACTGATGAGGGAACATTTTAGCCTAATCCAAGTCCCTCATCCGTCTGCCCTTCGGGCAGCCACCTTCCCCCAAGGGAAGGTTATTTTTTAAGCCATTTCTCCCTCGCCGCAAAGGCCGGGGAAGCCCTGCTGTCTGAGAGCATCGTAGCAGAGAATGGCCACGGAGTTTGCCAAATTGAGGCTTCGAACATCGCTGAGCATGGGGATGCGTATGCATCTATCCTTATACTTCTCGCGAAGAGACAAGGGCAGACCCGCCGTTTCCTTGCCGAACATGAGCTTCACATCGCCGCTGAAGTCTGCCTCGGCGTAGCTTTGGGGAGCCTTGGTGGTGGCAAGATAGAGGTTTTCGTCGCCGTTGCGCCGGAAAAACTCATCGAGATTTTCGTAGACGGAAATATCCACGAACTGCCAGTAATCAAGCCCTGCTCTTTTAACGGCCTTATCGGATATATCAAAGCCAAGAGGCTTAATAAGATGGAGCCTTGCTCCGGTGCAGGCGCAGGTGCGGGCGATGTTGCCTGTGTTCATGGGAATTTCGGGCTCAACGAGGATGATATCTACCATATATGTCTCCTTGTACGGATAATCATTTCAAACGTTCCATACAAGTTAGTATTATAACGCAGTTTGTAATAAAATCAAGTAAAAAGTTCGTGTTTTTCAAACATTTTATGCAATTTTTGCGGTTTTATCAGGAAAAGTGTGCAAAATATATTTTATTGCAAATAAGTTCCAAGGGATTTATAATCAATGTATACCAAATGAAAGGAAAAATGAGATGTCTGCTTCCGATATGGCAATTTTATATATGGTGGTGCCCTGCTATAACGAGGAAGAGGTGCTGCCTGAGTCCGCAAGAGTTTTGCGCGGCAAGCTTTTAAGCTTAATAGACAGGGAGAGAATTAATCCCCTCAGCCGTTTGCTGCTGGTGGATGACGGCAGCAGCGACCGCACATGGGCCATCATAAGCTCCCTTTGCAGAGAAAATGAGCACATCTGCGCCCTGCGCCTTAGCCGCAACCGCGGCCATCAGAATGCCCTCATGGCAGGTCTTGTGAAGGCCATGAGTCGCTGCGACATGACCGTTTCCATAGACGCGGACTTGCAGGACGATGTGGACGCCATTGACGAAATGGTGGAGAAATATTATGAGCATAACCCCATAGTATGCGGCGTGCGCAAAAACCGCGACAGCGACTCCTTCCTCAAGCGCACCACCGCTCAGGGCTTTTATGTGCTTATGAAGCTTTTGGGCAACAAGAGCATATATAACCACGCGGACTTCCGCCTTATGAGCAGCTACGCCGTTAAAAAGCTTGCCCGCTTCGGCACGGAGGATCTCTATCTCCGCGGCCTTGTAACCCGCCTTGATATGCCCATAGCCAAGGTTTATTATGACCGCCTCCCCCGCACTGCAGGAGAGAGCAAATATTCCGTGAAAAAGATGCTGGCGCTGGCCATGAAGGGCTTTGAAAGCCGCAAAATGCAGCCTGCCGCCGCAGAAATGATAGGCGAACTCTATATAGCCGAAGAAATCTGGAAATAAAAAAGCCTTCTCCTCCGGGGAGAGCCGAGGGGGCTACGGATTGCCACGTCGCCTACGGTTCCTCGCAATGACGCTTAGAGGTAAATTCGCGCATTTAAAGGCTCCCTTGTGCAAAGGGAGCTGTCAGCGAAGCTGACTGAGGGATTGCCAATGGAGATACACTCCACTCGCTTCGCTCGGTCGGTATGACAGGAATGGTGGAGATTTTACCCGTAGGGCGCGACGACTCGGCGCGCCGTGTAGGGGTTACGGATTGCCACGTCGCTATGCTCCTCGCAATGACCATGTTTTTTAATTCTTCGCCACACCGTAGGGGCTTGCGCCGTGACAGCTCCCCTTAAAAGGGGAGCCTTTAAAGAGGAAATCTTAAGAAAATCTTAAACTCTTTCCCCCTTTTTATTTAATAATTAAAGGTTTATTATAAAAGCGAAGAAAGGGGCGGAAGGCCATGTATAAAATTTTGATTGTTGATGACGAGCGGGACATTGTCAACGCTCTGAAAATATATCTCACAGCGCCGGATATGGAGATTTTTCAGGCCTACACAGGCCGCGAGGCTCTTTCCATTTTGGAAAAAGAGCCCATAGAGCTGGTGCTAATGGACATCATGATGCCAGAGATGGACGGTATATCCGCTATGCTTAAGCTCAGAGAGCGCAGCAACATCCCCGTTATTTTGCTCACCGCCAAAAGCGAGGATACGGATATTATCCACGGCCTCAACTCCGGCGCCGATGACTATATCACCAAGCCCTTCAAAAGCACCGAGGTGGTGGCGAGGGTGCGCTCTGCCCTGCGGCGCTACACCCTTTTGGGCGGAGGCGAAACCAAGGCCAAGAGCCTTCGCATAGGCGGTCTGGAGCTGCATGACGAGGAAAAGCGGGTGACCTTAGACGGGGAAGAGCTGAGCCTCACCCCCAAGGAATACGAAATTTTGAAGCTATTGATGGAAAACCCCGGCAAGGTATTCTCCCCAAGGGAGATTTACACGAAGATATGGCAGGATGCACCCTACGGCAGCGAGAACACCGTGGCCGTGCACATCCGCCACCTTCGTGAGAAAACGGAAATAGACCCCGCCAATCCCCGATATTTGAAGGTTGTATGGGGTCAGGGCTATAAAATGGAGAAGGGAGCGGAGAAATAATGGAAGAAACCATGAAAAAGGAAAAGCTGCGCCTTGGCATAAGCCATAGCCTTATTGCCAAGATACTGGCCTTTATTTTGGCCATAGCCATGCTGGCGGCGGGAGCCTTGGGCGTTCTGGCCGCCGTGATGATGGCGGAATACGATGTATACAACACCGATAAAAAGGATTTTTATGAGGAACTTTGCGACGGCATAGCCTACTCCGATGCACAGGAGATAGCCTATCATGTGGGCGTTGACGACCTTGACGGCGCGGTGAAGATAATAAACCGCAAAAATATTGATGGCGCTAAAATTATCTGCGAAGGTCAGCAAAGCTGGACATGGAGCTGCGGCTGGGTGGAAAATGGCGAAGGCACAGTATGCGAAGCTCTGTGGCCCTACTCGAGCCATAACGCCTACGCCATCCCCGA
>JAFYUG010000367.1 GCA_017558545.1 Oscillospiraceae bacterium
GCCGCCCTCATCTCTCACTTCCTCGCTTATAACTCTCAGCATCTTGATGCCGAACTCCTTGGTGATTGCCCCTTCGTTGCTGTCGTTTTCCGTGTGCTGGAAAATGACGAAAAGGCTATTATCCTCTCTTCCGAGGAAGAGGGCATCCATCAAAAGCTCATCCACCATAGAATTGGAGCGCAGCCAGCAGTATTGGGGGGTGAGGCTTGTATCGCCCTTGCCCTTGTATACCACATAGTCCTTGCCTTCCAGCTCAAGGTCGGCAATGGTTTTTTCCTCTTCCTGCTCCTCATCGGGCTCGGGAGTTTCAACGGGGGCATAGGAAATGGGCACATAGGAGTTTATTATGGCAAGCTCCCTCTTGGCCGTTTGCAAATCCAGCTTGGTCTGCTCCACGCTGAGAGCCTTTCTCTGAAGGGATATATCGCTGAGGGTTGTATCATAGGTGAAGAGAACATCGCCCTTTTTAACCTCCTGACCCTCATAGACCAGGATTTCCTTAACAGTTTGGGTATCGCTGATGTATACAGGCTGCACCTTGTCGGTGGTGACCATGCCGCTGCTTTCGGTGGAATAATCATAATAATCCGCCATGCCCGCAAGGCCCTCATAGAAGCTATAAACATAAACGCTTTCGGCGTTAAGCTTGGGGAGGAAGTATACACCCGCTCCCACGGCTGCAGCCAGCACAACTATGGCAAGGACTATCCAAAGCCACTTCAACTTATTCTTCGCCTTGCTCATGCTGCACCTCCTCTCCCCTGCCGTCTACAAGACAGCCATCAAGAATATGCCATGTTTTGTCCGCTCTGGCGGCCACGGAGGGTTCATGGGTTATCATGATTATGGTCATGCCCTTATCGCTGAGAGAGCGGAAAATATCCATTATCTGATTGCCGGAGGCAGTATCCAAAGCGCCTGTGGGCTCGTCCGCCAGCAAAAGAGCAGGCTCTGTGACTATGGCACGGGCTATGGCAACTCTTTGGCATTGGCCGCCGGAGAGCTGGTTGGGAAGGAAGTTCATGCGCTCTTCCAAGCCCACGCTCTTGAGAGCCTCGGCAGCTCTTGCCCTTCTCTCCTTCTGAGGCACACCTGCATAAAGGAGGGGCAGCGCCACGTTGTCCAGCGCAGTCATTTTGGGCAAAAGATGGAAGCTTTGGAACACGAAGCCTATATACTTATTGCGGATATCCGCAAGCTCATTATCGCTCATGGCGCCAATATCGCGACCGTCCAGCATATACTTGCCCTCGCTGGGCACATCCAGACAACCGATGAGGTTCATAAGGGTGGTCTTGCCGGAGCCGGAAGGCCCCATAATGGCCAGATAATCCCCCTTATCCACCTGCATGGATATATCCTTCAGCACGGGGACAGAGTTTTTGCCCCGACTATAATTTTTATAAACATGCTCAAGCTGCACTATCATGCTTATTCCTCCCCGGAGAAGTCGGAAACAAGGCGCTGGCTTACATTTGCGCCCTCGGCGCAAAGGGGATGCATGGGATCTGCCACGAAGTCCTCAGCAGCGAGGCCTTCCACTATCTCATAAGCGCCCTTCATGCCGTCATACATGCCAAGGGTGACAGGGCACTTAGTGAGCTTGCCGCTCTTGCTTGCCGCCCACACATAAACGGACTCTTCGCCGCTATTTTCATCAAACTCCATAACAATGAAGCTCTCGGGAATCCAAAGGCCCTCGCCCATGTCCTCGGCGAGCAGCTCTACATACACATGCTGGCCAAGAAGAAGTCCATCAAAGCTATCAAGCTCAACGAAGAAGGCGTAGTTAGAGGTGGTGGTCATGGTATCCATGGCTCCGCCATACCAATAATCCCCCTGATCCTGCTCAGGCTCGTCCATGGCAATATTCACAACTGTGCCATCCCACCACACATTCTTGTCCATACGGGAATAGGCTCTTACTCTTGCGCCCATGGTGAGACCGCCATACATGCTCATTTCGTTGAGAGTGCCCTTGAGCTTATAGGCGCCATCGCGCTGGACGGAGATATAATACTGGCTGCTCTGATCCTCGTTTATGGAGCGGATGGTGCCATCCACAGGGCTTAGAACATCCACATTGGAGAGCATTTCTTCTATGTCTGCAATGCTCTTTTCCTTGGCCTTTATTTGGTACTCATTCTCCAAAATGGTAGTCTTGAGGGTATTTATCTCAAGATTAAGGCGGGATTTATCCACCTCATTATAGGTGCGTGCAAGCTGCTGCTCCAGCTTGGGAAGCTGCTCGGAGTAGCCTTTCTGGTCATTTTTCATTTTTTCAAGCTCAAGAAGCTGCTTTTCATGCTCAAGCTCCAAAGCCTCAAGGTCATAACTGAAAAGCTTGTCCCCTGCCATAATAGAGTCGCCCACTTCAACATAGACTTCCGCAATGGCCTTGGTATAATCCCTTGTGACACCGGTAACATCCTCGCTGACAACCATGGCGGCATAGCGCTCACCTGCGGATGCGGCATAAAGGAGCTGGTCTGCTCGCTGAACAGGCACAGCGGAGCTATCATCTCCGCACGCTGCGAAGCTCAGCACCATCAAAAGGGCAAGAATAAAAGTAATGGGTTTTTTCAGCATTTTGGAAGCCTCCCAAATGATATTTTCTGATTATATAATACATCTGCAAAAAGCAATAATCAACCGAATGAGGTCTTAATTTTTTATTAATTTTTGCTTTTTATTTAAGACGAAAAATTTTGAAAAAAGTTCCTGAGATAATTAAAAAAGAGGTATGAAAATCATACCTCTTTTTTAATTTTTTTCTTAGTTTTTTTCGCCGCTATGATTATGACCGCAAGGACAATAACTGACGCGGCAGCAATAATGATGCCATAGGGAATTTCTCTATCGAGCTCCACCACGGCAAAGCTTACTTCGTCACCCTCAGCAGGGAACACAAGGTAGCTGCTTTCCATTACATAGTCCAGCTGTTCCCATTTTCCATCTTCAAGAACGAACACCGCCAAATCCCGCTTACTTTCGGGAGCAAGGACACGGACGAGATAATCATCCTGTCTGCTTCCGAGAGCCTTTACCGTCCATGCAGCAATGCTAGCCTCCAAAGGGCATTCCTGCTCTTTTATCTCCGGTACACTTCCGGGAACAAAGGCGCCCTGCAAAAGCACTATCGCTCTCTTGCCCTCGGTTTCCTTGGTGGCAACCACTGTATCATAGGGGGTATAAACAGCATTGACAGTATCGGAGAATGTAAGCTTTGTGAAGTCAAAGTTTTCCCACGCGCCAACATGGCCGGCCTTTTCAGGCACAGGAGGAACCTCATTGAAGTCCAGGCTTGTGCCATAGTCGAAGTTAACGCTTTTTACGGTTATATTCTCAGCCACAAAGGTGAGGTTGAAGTTTTGGAATTCTCCGGGCATATTTTCATCCTTGATGAATTCCTCATAGCTGAGAGGCTCAGCCTTTTGGGCATAACTGACGCCGTCTATGCCGCCGACTTCAGTTCCAACGAAATAGTTTTCCTTGGCCTCGCCGCTGACAGCACCTGCTATGGAGCCAAGATAACCGCCCTCGGAGGAAAGACGGATTATGGCTCTGCATCCGCTTATATCCATAACGCTGCCTGCAACGCCGCCAACATAGTCGCCGCCGCTGACATGGCAAAGGCTATAGCTATTTTTCACGCTTGCGCCGGAATTGCCTGCAATGCCGCCAACATAGTCGCCGGACTGGCTGAGTATGCTGCCATAGTTTTCGCAGCCATAGATAATGCCAAGATCCATATAGCCAACACAGCCGCCAACATCGTCCTTCTTAGCCGTTACACTTTCGAAGTTTACGCAATCAAGGAGCGCCGCATTGGTGAAATAGCGGAAGCTGCCGCTTACAGAGCCTGCAACGGATATATCCTCTTCGGGGTCAAGGTCATATTCAATGGCCATGGTGCCGGCAATGCCGCCAACATTCACGTCGCCCATTACTTCCCCGCGATTTTCGCAGTTTTGAGCCTTGCCGTCCACTTCCTTGTAGAGGTCCTCTTCGGACATATCCTCATATATGGTTTCGCTCTCTTCCCCCTGGATAAGGTTCATAAAGCATTCCATAACATTGAAAAACTGCTCGTTTATTTTTCTGAGGTCGCCGCTTATAAGGCCGACACTGCCGTCCATGGCCTTGTTGAGCTTTTCCATCTCTCCGCCAAGACCGGATATGGCAGCTTCCATTCTGTCCGTTTCATCAAGGAAGTCCTGACCCAGCCCATCGAATATATTCATATTCTCGCGGCCAATATCGGTGAACCAATCTTCCATATCCCCTGCCATTTTCTCAAGAGATTCCATGGCAAGACCCAGGTTTTCCGTTGCATTAGCAAGAGGCTCCGTGAATTCTTCAAAACCGAAATCCTCTTCCTTGAGCTTACTCAAAATAGGAACAAGTCCCTTATCCTTAGCATCGGTAACCTTATTAACCGCTTCCTTCAAAAGCAGAAGGGCGTTTTCAAGCTTGCTTGCCGTGGTCTTTGCCAAAGCGGTGAATTCATCCACAACATACTGAATTTCACCGACGAGCTCGTCCATATTTTCAGGGCTTTCGGCATCTTCTGCGGGGGTCATTTTCTCTATGAAAGCTGTTATATCGCCTGCGGCGCTGCGGCAAAGTCCCAAAGCTCCGCTCAAATCGTCCATGGCGCTTTCCATTTTTTCGTTGGCATAGAGGGCAAATTCCATTATCTCGGAAAATTTCTCGCCCTTTTTCTCCGCAGCCTCAATGAGCAAGCCAAGCTGCTCCGTGGCATCGCCGATATACTTAAAGCAATCCTCGAGATGGCCGATTATGGTGCCAAGGCGCTGGGCGTAGCCAGCTGCAAGAGCGGCAAAATCATTGATATTTTCAATATTGCCGTCAACAAAGCCCACCAGAGCCTCGCCCAGCAGGAAGGCGCTATTGCCTGCATTTTTCAGATAAGTTCCCGCATTGGTCAAAATGCCGCTTATCTCGCCGGAAGAGCTTTCAAAAGAGCCTATCATGTCATTAAGAAGGCCTTCCAAAATGCTCATTTCATTTTGAAGCTTGGTAAGGTTATTGGAGGAGAACTGCAAAGTGATAGAAGGCACAAGCTGACCCACAATGCCGCCAACATCCTTGCGTCCGTTAACGGTGCCAAAGTTGCGGCAATGGTCCATGAAGCCGGAAAGGCGGCCTGCAACACCGCCCACATTATAGCCCACATGGGGGTAGCCTACATTGCCTCGGTTGGTGCAGCTATCCAGCCTGCCCTCGGAATAGCCTGCTATGCCGCCGGTATCCGTATGAACAGAAACATTTTCAGCGGAGTTAAGCTGCGTCCAATCTATATTAAGCTCCTCGCTTATTATTTCCGGGTTTGTTGTGTTAACACTTCCAAGGTTATTGCAAGAGAAAATGGAGCCCATATTGCGGCCTGCTATGCCGCCGGTATAGTGCTCGCCTGCAATAATTCCAAGGCTGCGGCAGCCGGAAATATAGCCCGTGGAGGCATTTACGCCTACGATGCCGCCTATATCCATACGACCGCTGACAGCACCCTTGAAGGTGCAGTTAATAATCTCGCCTCTGTTTTCTCCGGCTATGCCGCCGAAGCCTTCGGCGTTAATTTCGGGAGCAACAGTTCCGGAAACAGTAAGCTCTCTTACCTCGCCCTCTTCGCCTATATAGCGGAAAAGTCCGCCAACTGTGGCGCTGGGCTCCATAATGCTAAGGCCGCTTATGGTGTGGCCGCCGCCATCAAAGCTGCCGTTGAAATATGCAATGGGAGTAAATTCCTCTCCAAGCAAATCTATATCCTGCTTAAGAATAACTCTCTTTCCCGTTGACCAGGAGTCCAAAATACACTGGCGGCTAAGCTCGCGAAGCTGGGAAGGAGTATAAATTTCTATCACATCTCCGCTGGCCATTGCCCCAAGAGGGAGAAGAGAAACAAGCAGAGCTACCGCAAGGATGAGGGCAAAATATCTGAAAATTTTCATTCTTCGCCCTCCTCATTCTTTTCCTCAAGCACTTTGACGCTATCGGTTTCCACCATGGCGCGAACTTCGCCGCGAATGGTGCCGTGGATATTGGCATCAACATAGCCGCTGACATAACCGCGAACGCGGCCGCGAACATTCATAGATCCCTTTATCTCCTGTCTGAGCTCGGGCAGAGGCACACGGAAGGAGGTCTTTTCGATAATGGCATCGCCAAAGACCAAAATCTCCGGCAGAACGCCAAGAACCAAAATCATGGAGATGATAGTTCCGCGTCCTATGCAAAGACCCATGGTGTAAATACTGGGCTCGGTGCTGATAAAGGAAATGAGAAGTCCCGCTGCGGAGAGAATGACGCCGCTGGTCATAACTGTGGGGAAGGCCAAATTCATGGCCTCGATCATAGCCTGTTTATAGGGCATGGTTTTCTTCAAATCCAAATAACGGCTGGAGAGAACTATAGCGTAGTCTATATTTGCGCCCATCTGTATAGCGGAAACGATGAGGTA
>JAFYUG010000368.1 GCA_017558545.1 Oscillospiraceae bacterium
CGTCCAGTAAGCCGCCTTCGCCACTGGTGTTCCTCCTAATATCTACGCATTTCACCGCTACACTAGGAATTCCACTTACCCCTCCGACACTCTAGTTAGACAGTTTCCAATGCAGTACCGGGGTTGAGCCCCGGGCTTTCACATCAGACTTGCCAAACCGCCTGCGCTCCCTTTACACCCAGTAAATCCGGATAACGCTTGCACCATACGTATTACCGCGGCTGCTGGCACGTATTTAGCCGGTGCTTCTTAGTCAGGTACCGTCATTTTTCTTCCCTGCTGATAGAGCTTTACATACCGAAATACTTCTTCACTCACGCGGCGTCGCTGCATCAGGGTTTCCCCCATTGTGATGCACAACCTTGCCGAAGGCAGCGCGGAACTGCTCGAGGCTGAGAACATCGCGATAGGGATCGATGCCTGCTTCGTCAACGGCGTCTATGCTGACAAGGTGGTTACCAACCTCGTCAGAGGGATAAGAGAGCATAAGCACAACCTTTTCGCAGCCGCCGGCAATACCCATAAGGCAGTTTGCAAAACGGTTACGGCTGAGGATGGGGAAAGTTACGCCAACGGTCTTGCCACCGGTCTTGGCTCTTACATCCTTGGAAATATTTTCAACGGTGGCATAGTTGCCCTGAGCGCGGGCTACGACGGACTCGGTTACTGCAACGATGTCCTTATCGTTTACTTCGATGCCATGTTCCTTAACTGCAGCGAGAACGGAGGATACAACGACCTCAACAATATCGTCGCCCTGACGTACGATGGGAGTTCTGATGCCGCGGGATACGGTGCCTATAAGTCTGCTCATTTATGATACCTCATTTGTAAAAAGATTGAAAATTTAACCAATACAACGCAATATTATAATACGGTTTTTTTCACTTGTAAATTATTTTTTTATATATTTACAAATATTTTTTCACTCTCCGTAGCTGCTGCTTAGCTCCCCTTTTCGCACAAGATATTCGCTGGGAGTGAGGCCAAAAAGCTTCTTAAATGAGCGCAGGAAGGATGAATATTCGGAAAAGCCCACACTCATGGCGGCCTCCGTTATGCCCTCCCCTTCCTCCAAAAGCCTTGCGGCGGCGGTGAGGCGTTTTTGGCAAATATAGTTATGGACAGTATACCCCGTGGATTCTTTGAATCTGCGCATAAAATAATAGCGGCTCAGATAGCACATTCCTGCCAGGGCGTCCACGCTGAGATCCATGGCAAGATTTTTGTTGATATAATTAATAGCTTCTTCGATTTTGGGGTCTATGCTGCCTGCCCGGGCAGGTTTTTCCTCCAAAACGCAGCGGTTGAACTCTATCATAAGCTGCAAAAACAGACTATCCGCCAGAAGGCGGCTTCCAAAGCGCTCCTCGCCCATGGTTCTCTCAAGGCCTGCGATGAGCTTTTTTATTCTGCTTTGGCTCTCTTCCTCGGGATGATAAAGGCACGCTCTTCGGGCAGAGCTCACATCAAAGCACTCGCCCACATTGGCATCCTCTCCGCTTATAGCTTCGAGATAGGACGGTCTTACCCAAAAAACCGCTCTTTCATAGTCCTCCTCGGCGCTTATAAGGGGCTTATGGATGGCATTGGCCGGGACAAACAGTATATCCCCTGCCTGGGGAGAATATACAACGCCCTCAATTATGTATTCAACATTGCCGGAATAGAACACCAAAATTTTATGAAACTCATGGTAATGGGTTTCCACCTGCTGGGCTCTTCTATCCTTCAAATGGAAAAGGCGGAAATTTTCAAAAAGGTAACCCTTGTTGGCAACATTTTCAGCGGCATTCATCATTGTTCACCGCCCTCATAAAATTCAAGAGCGCCTCGCAGCATATCTGCCATTTTGTCCTTGACGGCGGCGGGAGAAACAATCTCCATTTCCCCTTCAAAGCCGAATACCCAAGCGAAGAACTGGGGAGAAGGCACAACGTCCACCGTTACGGTGAAATATTCTTCACCGCCGGAAACAATGATAATATCCTTGCCGAAGCGGTCTATAACCGCTCCTGCCAAATGGTTTTTGCATCTGAGCTTAACATTCTCATTTTTTCCGGAAAACATTCCGAAAACCTTGCCGGTATATTCGGCCATGTCCAGATTTCCAAGAGCCTCCTTGCCTTCCCGGGGCTTATCCGTCAGGCGGATGGCGGTCATCTTGTCCACGCGATAATGGCGGATTTGGCCGGAGCGGGAGTCGAAGGCTATCATATAATAGTTCTCGCTGTTCCATGTGAGGGCATAGGGGCTGACCTCATATTCCTCGCCGCCTCGGCGGAAACGGCGCTCCTTGGTTACGGAATACTCAAAATACTTGAAGGCTATCTGCTTATCCGAGGCTATGCCGGAATGGATTTCGTCCACGTTATAATAGATACTCTCGTTCATGGTCTTGATGCGGCCTGAAACATATACCTGTCTATGCAGGGCTCCGGCCTCATAAATGCTGGTGAGAGCTTCAACCTTCTTGATAAGAGAGAGGGTCTTTTTGCCCGTTATGAAGCGGGAGGACTGAACGGAGTCCACCAGCAGCTTCAGCTCAGGCAGCTCGAAATCACGGGAGGCCAGATAGTATCCTCCCCCGGGACCTTTCAGCTGGATTATATCCATGCCGTAAAGGCGCAGAGTTTCTATATCGTCATAAATGCTCTTGCGCTCGGCAGAAATATCCCAAGAAGCAAGGTGGGCAATTATGTCAGCGGTGCTAAGGGGATGATTTTCGTCGCTATGACTTTGGAGTAAATCTTTTATATACAAAAGCTTCAGTTTTTGTCTTGGTGATTTGGCCACAATTCATCGCCTCCGAGAAATATTTTATACCTTTTTTCATGTTCTTGCAAGATAAAAGCTGATTTTGTGGCAAAAAGTGCCGCAGGCCACCTTTGACTTTATCTCAAGGCTGTGTTACCATTTTTTCATAAATATATTAAGGGAGACATTGCCATGTATACCTGCTCAATATGCACTCTTCATACCTGCGAAAAGCCCGAAGTGGGCCATTATCCCAAGAATTGCCCCGTGCTCCAAAAGGAGTTCATGGAGGAAATAAACGCAAAATATGCCCCCTATCTGGACTTTTTCTCCACCTGCGCCCGCATTGAGGCAGAGGGTTACTGCCAGTGGCCCAGACTTCGGGAGACCATAGAAGTTTGCCTTCGCATGGGCTACAAGAAAATCGGCCTTGCCTTCTGCGCCGGTTTCCGCTCCGAAGCCAAGATTGTGGATGAGCTTTTGAGAAGCAAGGGTCTTGAGGTTGTTTCCGCCGTATGCAAAGTTGGCGGTGTGGACAAAGAGGACATAGGCATGACTCCCGACTGCAAGATTCATCCCGAAGGCTTTGAGCCCATGTGCAATCCCATTGCTCAGGCTGAAATGCTCAACGCCGCAGGCACAGATTTCAACATAGTTTTGGGTCTCTGCGTTGGCCACGATTCCCTTTTCCTTAAGCACTCCGAGGCTCTTGCCACCGTGCTGGTTGCCAAGGACAGAGTTTTGGCTCATAATCCCTGCGGCGCTATATACACCGCCAAGGGTTACAGCAAGAGCAAGCTTTAAGGAAAGAGGACGCTATTTATGGAAAGACTTATTCGCGCCACCCGCAGCACGGAAATAAGCCAAAGAGAAATTAAAAATGCCGCCCTCGCCCGCAGAGTATGCGGTGAAGGTATGGTGCTCCTTGAAAATGACGGCGCCTTGCCTCTCAGAGGCGGCAAGGTTGCTCTCTACGGCGCCGGTGTGCGCCACGGCTCCTTTGGCGGCTCCGGCAGCGGAGAGAATAATCCCCGCTATCGCGTTAATCCCGACGAGGGCTTTATTAACGGAGGCTGGGAAGTTGTTAGTTCCTCTTGGCTTGATGATTTCGACGCCCTTTTCAAGGCCGAGAGAGAGGAATACATCCGCTCCGTTTTCAAGGCAACGAGAATCAAGGGCGTATTCGGCAGAATGGAATATGTGGCCGCCCATCCCTTTATCCCCTCCGGCGGCAGACTTGTTACCACCGAAGAGGCTAGGAATGCCGGTGTGGACACCGCCGTTTACATCCTCACCCGCCACGCAGGCGAGGGCGGCGACAGAAACACCGTTCCCGGTGATTACTACATAACCGAGGGCGAAAAGGCGCTTCTCCGCTCTTTGAAGGAGAGCTTCGGCAAAGTTGTTTTGGTGCTGAATATAGGCGCTCCTATGGATCTCGCCTTTGCCGACGAGCTTGGTATAAACGCCATTTTGTATATGATGCAGGGAGGCATGGAGGCAGGAAACGGCCTCTTTGACGTGCTCACGGGCGCAGTTAACCCCAGCGGCAAGCTCTCCGACACCTGGGCAAAGCGCTATGAGGACTATCCCTGCGCCGACACCTTCTCCACCCGCGGAGGCAGAGAGTTCGAGGAAGATTATCTTGAGGATATTTATGTGGGCTATCGCTGGTTTGACGCCATGGGCATCGTTCCCCGCTATGCCTTCGGCCATGGCCTTAGCTACACAAGCTTTTCTGTTATCCCCGGTGCTTCCAAGGTGGTGGGCAGCACCATTGAAGTGCGCGCCGTTGTGCAAAATATAGGCGCTGCCGCAGGCAAGGAAGTCGTGCAGCTTTACATTTCCGCTCCCGAAGGCAAGCTGAGAAGGGAAGATAAGAGCCTTGTGGCCTATGAAAAGACCGCCCTTCTCTCCCCCGGCGAAAGCCAGCAGCTTTGCTTCAGCTTTGATATTTCTGAGTGCGCCGCCTATGACGAAGAGCGCAGCGCATATATCCTCCAAAAAGGCGAATACATCGCCTATGTGGGCTCTTCCTCCGATGCTCTCAGCCCCGCCGCAATCTTCACTTTGGACGAAGAGGCTGTTACGGAGCTTTGCACCGCAGTTTGCCCCATGAAGGACGCCCTTGAGTTCATTTCTCCCCCTGCAAAAGAGAGAAAACTGCCCAATGTTGGAAATCTCTTGGTTTGCACTAAGGACATCACCTGCAAGACACACGATTACGCAGCCCCTGAGCTTGTTTCCACTCCCCAGGTGGACGAAATTATGGCAAAGCTCAAGGATAAGGATTTGGCCAGACTTTTGGTTGGCACTCTCTATATGGGTCCCACCCACAACACCGCCTTCGGCGCAGCGGGCTCTTCCACATCTGCGCTGCTGGACAAGGGCATAGACAACATGGTTATGGCTGACGGCCCTCAGGGTCTCAACCTGCAGCTTTGTGCCCCTGCTCCCAAGCAGAATTTTTGGACACCTCAGGGCATGCCCGAATCTGTTACCATGGGCAGGAAAAATCTGCTCAGCCGCATAATGAATCCCCCTCCCCGCAAAAATGGGGATAACTATTACCATTTCTGCACAGCTTTCCCCTGCCAGACCCTTGTGGCGCAAAGCTGGAATCTGCCCCTTGCAAAAGAGCTGGGTGCGGCCATTGCAGAGGAAATGGTGGAATATGGCGTTGCTTTCTGGCTTGCCCCTGCCATGAACATCCACCGCAATGTGCTTTGCGGCAGAAACTTCGAGTATTATTCCGAGGATGCCTATCTCTCCGGCAAAACCGCCGCCGCTGTCACTTTGGGTATACAGAGCAAGGAGGGCTGCTACGCCACCATCAAGCACTTTGCCTGCAACAACCTTGAAAATTCCCGCAACCGCTCCTCCAGCAATCTCAGC
>JAFYUG010000038.1 GCA_017558545.1 Oscillospiraceae bacterium
CCCTTGAAATGGGCGGCAAGAATCCCCTTTTGGTTCTCAAGGACTTCGATCTTGACCGCGCTGTTAATATCGCCGCCTTCGGCGCATATTTCCACTCCGGTCAGATTTGCATGGGCACCAGCCGCATCATTGTTGAGGAAGAAATTTATGACGCCTTCCTTGAGAAGTTCGTTGAAAAGAGCAAGGGCATAGTCACCGGCGATCCTCATAATATCCCCACCGTTATCGGTCCTCTGATTAACGACGATCAGTACAAGGTTCTCGACGAGCACATCCGCGACGCCACCGAAAAGGGCGCCCGCCTCATGTGCGGCGGCACCCACGAGGGCAATATTTATAACGCCTCCGTGCTGGCCGATGTCACCCCCGACATGAAGATTTGGCACGAAGAGAGCTTCGGTCCTCTTGTAAGCATTATCAAGGCCAAGGATGCCGAGGACGCTCTGGCCAAGGCCAACAACAGCGATTACGGTCTTTCCAGCGCCATCCTCACCAATGACCTCAGCCTGGCCATGGATATGGCTCAGCGCATGGAGGCCGGCATGGTTCATATCAATGAGTCCACCGTTTGCGGCTCCCGTCAGGCTCCCTTCGGCGGCGTCAAGGACTCCGGCGTTGGCCGCGAAGGCAGCTTCTTCTCCATTGAGGAGTACACCGAGCTTAAGTGGGTCACCTATCAGCTGAAGCCCGGCGGATATCCCACCGACTGATACCCCTATAAAAATAAAATTACTGGAGGAAACTTAGATGTATAAATATGATCAGCTTGTCCCCGTATTTTTTGGCGACGGCGCTATAGATCTGCTGGGCGAAAAGGTTAAAGAGCTCGGCTGCAAGAAGGTTATCTGCGTTTATGACAGCGGAGTTAAGGCAGCAGGCATTGCTCCCCGTGCCGAGGCCAGCCTGAAGGCTGCCGGAGTTGACTATGTGGTTTTTGACCGCATCGAAGCCGACCCCAACGATGGCATCGTTGACGAATGCGGCCTCATGGCTCTTGAGGCCGGTGTTGACGGTTTCGTAGCCGTCGGCGGCGGCTCCAGCATGGACTGCGCCAAGGCTGCAGCTCTGCTGATGGATCATCCCGCTCCCATCAGACAGTATTTCACCGCTCCCCCCTCCTTCATCGAGTGCTGCGTTCCCGTTATCCATGTGCCCACCACCGCCGGCACCGGCAGCGAGGTCACTCAGGTTGCAGTTATCACCGATTCCCGCGACCATTCCAAGCCCTCCATCTTCATGAACAGCGCTCTGGCCATTGTTGACCCCAGCCTCACCCTCACCGTTCCTCCCCATGTCACCGCCAACACCGGTCTTGACGCCTTCACCCACGCCGCCGAGTCCATCACCGCCAAGGGCCGCAACCCCAGAAGCGAGCTGCTGGCAAAGGCCGCCATCGAGAAGATTGCCAAGTATCTGCCCATCGCCTATGATGACGGCAGCAACATTGAAGCCCGCACCCAGCTGTGCCTGGCTGCAAACTGGGCAGGTATAGCCTTCCAGGATACCGACTGCCACCTTGGTCACGACATGGCCGACGGCATCTCCGCCACCTTCCATACCCCCCACGGCTATAACTGCATCATGGTTAATGCCGAAATTATGAATAAGTGCTCCGAGTACATCCCCGAGAAGGTTCAGGTTATTGGCGAAGCTCTTGGCCTGC
>JAFYUG010000369.1 GCA_017558545.1 Oscillospiraceae bacterium
GTTCCATACTCATCAATCACCAGCTCATCACCGTTGAGAACATAGGTGACGGTTTCATCCTCAAACTCGATAACTCCGTCGCCCCAAGTTACCTCATAGGCTTCATCCAGCATGAAGGTGCCGGTGCCGTCCTCTCTCAGCTCAATATACATGGCAAGACCCATGCCCTGGAGCATTGCCATGGTCTCCTCATCGATAAGGTTTTGGGGATCTTCGCTTTCGGAGTGGGTCATGAGGTAGAAGCCGGCCTCGCCGCCTTCCGGTGCTTTAGGTGCGCCTGCGGGCTCTTCGGTTTCGCTTTCCTGAGGCATTGCCACAGCCGTTGCGGGGTCTATGGTAATGCTGTCATGCTCCTCGTCAAAAAGGTCGCTTACGCTGAAAATTATAGGTGTGGTTTTGTCAACGAGCTTATAGGTAAGAGAAACATCCTTACTTTCGCCGGGGGCAACATCCACGCGTATGCTTTCGTCGAGGGTATCGAAGCTATCCTCGCTGACCCACACAACGGCGTATTCCATCTCGGCATCGCCCTGCATAACGGTGTAATAGTAGGCCCATTCGAAGCTTTCTGCTTCCTCGCCGCCGTTATGATAGGTGAAGTCTATGATTATCGCATCATTGTCTTCGCTGTCCAAGGCCATGCGGCAGCCCTTATACTCGGCGGTATTATTGCCGATAACCAGAGTGTTGGGGTCATCGGGAGGAGCTTTTTCGCCGCAGGCAGCAAAAGAGAGGACGAGAACAGCCGCAAGCAGCAGAGAAATTATTTTTTTAGCTTTCATTTTTTCGCCTCCTGAATTTTTTATCTTTCTTTCTGTCAGCCGCCCCATGTCAGTTCATAGACGCAGCCTATTTTCTCGCCTGTCCAGGGGTCATACACTTCAAACTCAATGGGGCTTTGCTCATTTCTGAGAGCATAGCACACGGCAACCTGAGCGCCGGCGCCGGGCTGAACATCTTCATAGAGCATGGTGTCGGCCTGAGTCTCAGCCGCATCGGAGGGAGAGGAGCTATTGAGCTCAATTCCGTTCTGGAAGGCTATATAGCTGGGTCCCCAGCTGAAGGATATGGCCTCGTCGGAATTATTGGTGAAGTTCAGCACCACTTTGAAAACCTCATCAAACTCATAGCCTTCAACTATCTCCACATGGTCAATGCTCACATAATAGTCGCCCACATTGCCTGCCTCGGAAAGGTCTGCGGCCCAAGTGGGACTAGCAATGAACTCATCTTCCCACTGGGGAGGACGTCCGGGGAGAGTATTGGGGTCAAAGTCCACGGTGAGAATTTCGCTATCGTTCCAATAGTTGCAAAATTCGAAAACTATATTGCCGCCGCTGAGTTTCAGGGGATATTCGGCAACGCAGCGTATTTTCACACCGGGACGGACACTGAGATAGGCGTTATACTCCTCAGCAACGGCGTTCATCCAGCCCGCGTTTGTGTTATAAATCTCATAATCATCCTGACTTACATTTGTGGCGATGATATCGGCGGCAAATGCAATATCATCGGAGGTATTGGTGAAATCATAGTAGACGCGGATGGCATCCTTGCCTTCCCAATCAACAAACTGTTCAGCGCCCACGATTTCGATGAGGCAATCCTCCCACTGGCCGGAGGCCAAAACCTCGCCGCTGCCCACATTGGCAGCACCTGTGAGAATATCCGCTCCCTGCTGATAGCTATCGGGAAGAGGATGGTCTCTTTCAATGAGCGGCAGATACCACTCGTAATAATACATGGGCATCATATCGTCATAGGGCCAGTTTTCGCCGCCTCCACCTTCCACATCTTCCCACTCCTGTCCCCAGGGTCTCAGGAAAATATAGGCGGTGAAGGTATCTTCGGCATTTTCGGGGCTCACATAGAGATACTCGATAAAAACCATCTCCTCTATGTCAAAGCCGTTGGCATCGGGATCGGTTTCAAAATCGCCGGGGGCGATTTCCGCATCCATAAAGTGGCCGCCCTCGGCACGGATGCTGCCTTTATCTCCGGCTCCGGGAGCGAAGCTCAGTTCAATGGCGGCCATGGGGGAATCATAGTTATAATCCATATCCCAAAGCTTCAGCATTCCGCCGCTGTCACCATATTCATCGATAACGGCATAGGCATCCCAATAGTTGCCTTCCCATTCGGCATAGCTTCCTGTGGCTTCGTCCACTATCCACCATCCATACCATTGGTCTCTCCACCATGTGTAAGGACCCGCATCGGGAGAGGTCAGAGGCTCTCCCGGCTCGGAAGGAGCGGAGGGTTCTATGGGCTCAGTGGGCTTTTCGCCATCATCGGGCTTATCGGAAGGGGCTGCCCCCTCCTTCTCATAGGTATAAATAAGTCCATCATAGTCAATGGTGAGGATATTGCCGCTAATGGTGCCGCTGAAGCTATCGCCGCCCTGATGCAGGGTGAAGACGCCGCCTTCCCATTCCCATTTGCCGGAGTAATTTTCACCCATAAGACGAATTTCGGCCTTGCCGTTTTTCTTAAGCTCTATCCATTCGTCCTCAACAGCGCTCTCAAAGCCCATGCTCTCGGCAGCGATGGCATTATATAGACCAACACTATCAGCATCCACTTTGCCGCCGCCAAGGAGAATGGCTATTATCACAGCTATGATAACCACGGCCGCAACCGCGCCAAAAATGATGCCTCTTTTTCCCATCTTTTTCTTGGGAGCTTCTGCTTTGGCAGCAGGAGCACTCTCGGGTATGGGCATAGGCTCGGGCTCGGGCATAGGCTCGGGCATAGGCATAGGCTCGGGCATGGGAGTGGGTTCCAATACTGCTGCCGCCTCTGCCACCTCGGGTGCCGGGGCGGGAGCAAGCTCTATTTTCTCTCCGCACTCGGTGCAAAATTTGGAGGTTTCTGCAAGCTCAGCGCCGCAGTTTGTGCAAAAACCCATAGTTTTTCCTCCTCAAAAATCTTTCTTATCAGAATTTGCCGCTTCGACCATGGCCACCGCCGCCGCTGCGGGCGCTGCTGCCGGAGGAGGAAGAGCTCTTCTCAATCTTTCTTCTGTGTACGGTATGGTGAGTAAACTGGTCTCTCTGATGGGTGAGCCGGAGTTCGCCGGAGATATAGGCGGTGGCCGCTGCGGCCTTTGCAACGCTCTTCATCTGAGCTTTGAGAATAGTGCAGATAATGAAGGCCAGCACAACACTGACGCAAAGACCGATTGCATAGGCCTTGGTGTTGCCTTCGCGCACGGGCTCGCCGTTTTCCGCAGCCTCAAGGAATTTGGCGCACTGGCTGAAATAGCAGTCAGCGCCTTCAAACCACTGGTTTTCTCCAAAATAGGGTAGGAATTCCTCTTCAAGGACAATAAGTCCATATTCGTCAAAGGCATATTCTCCCTTTTCGCCGCGCACAAAGCTGGCATAATCGCGGTTGGAGAGGCTGAGCATAAGGATTATGCCGCTGCCGTCGCCCTCACCAAGATTGTTATCATCAAAGAAGGAATAAGCGGCCACATAAATATCGTCGCCATAGCCCATATCTTTGAAGTTATCAACAAGGGCAAAATAAACTCCAACATTATAGTTTTGCGCGCAGGCCACAGCCTTTTGCTCCAGCTTTGCAAGCTGAGCTTCGCTGAGAATACCTGTTTCATCGAAAACATAGTTTTTTTCGGCGGCGCTTACGGGCATAAGCACGGCGCCGATAAAAAGGAGAACAAGAATAAATATGCTTATTATTTTTTTCATATCCTATCCTCCTCACGCAAACAGATTGATAAGAAGGGCGGAGATAATGGTAAGTCCCACGGAAAGCCCCGCGAACATTCCCCAGTATTTACCCTTATCCACGGGCAAATCGCCCACGGTTTTTCCCGTCTGTCCATTGATGGCGAAGAGGTAATCCTTATTCTGCCACTTTGTGTTCAGCAGCCACACGGGCAGCAGAGCATAGTGAACTTTTCCTCTTTGCAGCTGGATATTGGAGCTGATTTCGGAAACTGTGGAGTAACCCATAACGGTATTGCGCAGAGAGTCTTTCAGAGTTTGGGCGCAGCGCTTATCTGCTCTCTCCTGACTCTCTTCAATGGTAACATCGTATTTATCCGCCAGATATCCGGCCAGATAAGCATTGGAAAATGCCTTCAGCCCCTCATAGTCGAAGGGCTCTACAGAATCCATATAATCATCGGGCATTTTGCTTGATGCGTCCACGGGAACTTTTTCAAAGCTGATAGAGCCCTCGCGGTCAACGACAAAATGATCAACTTCCGTTATCTCATAGTCGCCCTGAACATAGGTCTTGCTGCGGCTGGCCTTATAGGCCACGGAGCCTTCGGCGCTGCCGTCATAGAGCCAAAAGGGCACATAAACGCCCTGAATTTTCTTTATTTGGTTTTGGCTGGCGAAAACTTTGGGCAGGAAGAACTTGCCCTTATAATGCTTTTTCAGCGCCGCAACAGCGGCGTCCTTATCAAGATTGAAGGGGATTACAAAATCGGGCTTCAATGCGCCGGAAAACTGTCCGGGCACAATATTGGGGTTGCCGCAATAAGGGCAGGTGGTGGCGGCGGTGGTTTCGTCGCAGATAAGCTCTGCGCCGCAGGAGGGGCAGTTATAGCTCTTCATACCATTCGCCTCTTCGCCCCACTCGTTAAGTCCGGAGCTATCCCAGCTTTCTCCCCCAGAGATTGCCTCATCGGCCTCAGTTTTGGCCTCGGCTGCCGCCTGATCCTTGGCGGAATATATTGCCTCTATCTCTTCAACGCTGTATGCGCTGCCGCAAAACTCGCATTCAAGATTGCCCGAGTCCCCTGCATAATGCAGGGGACCGGTGCAGGAAGGGCACTGATAATTTGTTATCTGAGTTGCCATATCATTTTAGTCCTTTCGTTCCCTATTAAAGGGATCAGGTCACTAATTAAAGTGCGCCTCCGCAATATTCGCAGCAGCCGTTTGCATCGGGAGTGGTGGTTGCGCCGCACCAGGGGCAGGTGGCAGCAGCCTTGGGAGCTGCGGCAGCGGCGACCTCGTCCCGTGCTTCCTGACGGGCAGCCAGCAGAGCTTCCTTAATCTCGTCGCCCATCTTAATATAGCGGTTATAATCGGGGTCGTTAGCAGGGTTGAAGCCGGAGGCCATGGTGTTGAGCAGACGGCCAACGCCGGTGGTGGGTCTGAAGCTGGTGTTCCAGCTCTCGATATTCACGCAGGCACGGTTGAGGTTGAAGTGCATATCATCAAAATAGGGATGGCGAACATTGATGATAAGCTTGAAGTCATAGTGATATGTATAGCGGGGAGGATTGTAGCTGACCATTTCGCCTTCGGCGTTCCTGCGCTTTTCCTCGGTTCTGCTCTCGTCAACGTCAATATCAACGCCGGTTACATCAGCAAAGGGAACAACATCGGGGTTCTCCTCATCCCACTTCTTCTCGCCGTATTCGCTGACGAGGAATACGCGGGCATCTTCGTCCAGATAGAGCTTGGTGCTCTCGCCGAAAATGCGAGTGGTGTTGAAAGCGGCAACCTTTGCCTTGTTCTCCTCGCGGTAAGATAGCTGAGCATTAATCTGTTCAAGGGTGGAATGGCGGCGCTCA
>JAFYUG010000370.1 GCA_017558545.1 Oscillospiraceae bacterium
CAACTCCTTACGGATATACTAGTAGGCATAGTATCTCACTATGCAACGATTTAGCATTTTAACACATAAAACCGCCTTTGTAAACAAGAAAATGCCCACGCTGGAAAAACATTTGTTTCACTTGCGTGGGCATTTTTGTGCATTGTGCATATTTAATTAACTGACTTTTTGGCTTTTCACATATTTCCAAAGGGGAGTTTCTGTGTCTGCTCTCTTAATAAATATGGAAGTGCGCACTGCATCGCCGTTTTGGTCGAAGTTTATTATACCTGCAACGCCGGAGGAGGACACCGTGGGCATGACGGCAAGTATATCCGCATGGTGGACACTTCCCGCTTTTGCGATTGCATCAAGAGCCAGGTTATAGGCGTCATAGGCCATAACCGTTACGGCAGCGAGAGCATCGGTGCCGCCATTATTGGCATAAGCAGTGGTGTCTCCGGCTATCCATTCCTTAAACTTGCTTTCGAAGGAGCTATTATAGCCCTCGGCATAGAAGGTGGAGGTGAAAATTCTGAAATTCTTGCCAACAGCTGCATCGCGGATGGCATCGCCATCCCATGTATCGCCGCCTATAACAGGCACGGGCTTTTCAAGAGCATTCATAGCCTCAATAATCAGCTTGCCGTGGCGGGTGGAGCTGGGTGCAAAGACCACATCTATGCCCTCTTCGGCAATGGAACTGAGGAAATAGGTGAAATCCGTTGTGTTGGCAGAGAAGTTCATCTTTACAGTATCAATTTCGTATTTCTCCGCAGCGGCCATGAAACCGGCGATAAGTCCCTGCTCATATTCGCTTTCCACCTGACCGAGGCAAAGGACCTTGTTGCCCCCAAGCTCGTCATTGACAAACTTGGCAAGGGCCGCGCCCTGAAGCTCGTCCTGAATGCAAACGCGATAGTAGCAATCGTAATTGGCGGTGATGGAAGGAGCAGTGCAGCTTATGCCAATGGCGGTTACACCGGCCTTTTCAAAAACAGGTGCAGCCGCAAGGGAGCATTCGCTGCCATAAGAGCCCAGCACCATGGTCACATCATGTTCAAGCAAGGTTACGGCAACCTCTGCTGCCTGAGTTGGAGAAGTTGCATTATCGGCATATACAAGTTCAACATCATAGGTGGTGTCGCCGACCTTAACGGTGGGGCGAAGGGAATGAGCATACTGAATGCCCAAAACTTCCTTAAGTCCCATTTCGCTGTCACTTCCGCTGAAGGGTTCAAAAACACCTATGCGCAAAACGGGATTTGGCTCTTCCTTCTCCTTGCCGCAGGCGGTAAGAGTGAAAAGAGCGGATATAATCAGCAATAGAGAAATAATCTTTTTCATTGTTTCCTCCGAAAAGAAGCTAGTTTCATTTGATAATGGAAGGGCTCAGTCTATAATCTCTGTCGCCCTTTCTCTCCTCACGGGCAGAAAAGCCCAGCACGAAGAGGTCTGTTGCCTGCCGCTCCAGGGCAAAGCAGGCTCTTGCTTCCGCGCCCAGGGAATTTATTTCCGCAGGCTTGGTAATAATGGGAAGAGATGCTCTCTCCCGCATAGTTTTCAAAATGGCACAGCCCTTGGTATTGGCGGCCAGCACGCGTATATAGGGCGGCAGGCCATTGGCGTCCCCCGCCTTAATTCCCAAGGCGGCGCACATGACCATACGGCGCAGGCGGCTGAGGGCATAGCGCTTTGTGGCGGCGGCGGCAATAACCGCGTCCACACTGACCTCCGTGGAAGCACAGCGATGAAGTCTGGCGCCAAGACCTTCTCCCGCGTCGGGAAGGCTATCGAAAGCTTCCTTTGGCAGCATACGCAGGCGGGATATTATGGCTGTATCCAAAGCTTCACCCATAACGGGGCCTCTGCCCCGATAAATTTCCCGCTCCAATATTTCAGCGGCGGCGGCAGGCATATTGGCTTCTATGCTCTCGCCACGCAAAAGTCTTCTGCGAAGTTCCGATGCAGAGGGGAAATCTCCGCCGCCGGCGCAGTCGTGTCCGGCGCCTATTCTCTTCACAGTTATGGGCGTGATGGGCAGGCGCTGCTCATAAAGAGCTTTTATATATTCAATGCCGAGGATATCATTGGGCGTGCGAAGCTGGGGCAGTTCTCTGCCTGCAAGGCGCTCCGCCGCCATCTGTCTTGCAGCGGCATAGGGCATACCTTCGGGGAGAAGCTGCTTTATTATAGCATCCATTTCCGGTCTGAGCAATACCTGAGCGGCGGCATCCAGGGGCGCAATATCTCCGCTTTCGCTTCCGAAGGAGAGATGGGTGACAACACCCGTTGCTCCCAAAACACCCACAGCGCCGCGGGCAAAACCCTCCGCAGAACTGAGAGCCCATGGCACGGGGAGTTCAAGGACAAGATCCGCTCCACCATGGACAGCACACTGGGCGCGGGCATTTTTTGTGAAGGCAGCAGGCTCTCCGCGCTGGACAAAGTTGCCGCTCATGACGCAAACTATGCCGCAATCGGCTCCAAGCATGGCTCTTGTTTGGTCAATATGATGCTTATGACCCATGTGAAAGGGATTATATTCCGAAATAATGCTGGAAATGTTCATAATAGGCTCCAAAAAGGGAAAAAAGTCTTGCGTTTCCAAAATATTGTATTAAAATAAACAATATACGTCGCAAAATTCCCCATTACTATTTTACAGAAAAATAAATTAATTACAATAAGGAAGGTTAGCAAAAATGAAAATTCTTGTTATTAACGCCGGCAGCTCTTCTCTGAAGTATCAGCTGATGGACATGGACAACGAGTCCATCCTCGCAAAGGGTATCTGCGAGCGCATCGGTATCGACGGCCTCTTCACCTATAAGCCCCAGCTGGAAGGCAAGGAGCAGATCAAGGCTGAGCCTATCGCTATGCCCACCCATTCCGAGGCTATCCAGACCGTTCTGAATGCTCTTGTTGATCCCGTTAACGGCGTTGTTGCTTCTATGGAAGAAATCGACGCTTGCGGCCACCGCGTTCTCCACGGCGGTATGGAATTCACCGCATCCTGCGTTGTTGACGATGCTTGCGAAGCTGCTATCAAAAAGTGCTTCCCCCTCGGACCTCTCCACAACCCCGCAAACCTCATGGGTATCAAGGCTTGCCAGGCTGTTATGCCCGGCACTCCCCAGGTCGCTGTTTTCGACACCGCTTTCCACATGACCATGCCCGCTCAGGCTTATACCTACGCCATCCCCTACGAGTACTATGAGAACGACCAGGTTCGCCGCTACGGCTTCCACGGCACTTCTCACCGCTATATCTCTGCCCGCGCTGTTGATCTTCTCGGCAACCCCGAGCACAGCAAGGTTATCTGCTGCCACCTTGGCAACGGTTCCTCCCTCTCCGCTTGCATCGATGGCAAGTGCGTTGACACTACCATGGGTCTTGGACCCCTCGCAGGTGTTCCCATGGGCACCCGCTGCGGCGATATCGACGGCACCATCATTGAGTACCTGATGGGCAAGTATGGCTACAGCATCGAAGAGATGATGAA
>JAFYUG010000371.1 GCA_017558545.1 Oscillospiraceae bacterium
CGCTGCGGATACCCATGCGCTTAGTGAGAAAGTCGCTGTTTTCCTCGGGCCGCTCCAGCCAGTCGTTATATTCTTCCTCGATCTCCAAAAGGAGCGCCGGGCGGTAGGCCAGAGAGGGGTTCGCCTTATACCAGTTATCCCGGTTATGTACTTCTTCCTTCGCATCAAGGCAGCATATGAAGCAAAGCCAGCCTTTATCGTCTTCGCCCTCAAAGAGGATCCGGTCCGCCATTGTGAGATAATCATCAAGAGGGCCGCCGGTGACGTCACCCTGGGAAGTGAAGAAGCCGCGGCGTGCCTGATCAACTTTTCCGAGGCCGGTTATAAAGACCTTGATGTTGTCATAGTTCTCATAAGCATGGACCTCGTTGAAGATTATCTTGCCGCTGCGCATTCCGTCACGGCCTTTGGGGTTGTTGGTGCGGCCTTTTATGACGCCCTTGTTCGTTCGTCCCTGTACGATCTCCTTGGTGTGGTAATAATGCTTTTTGAGCCGTGCTTCCCATTTGGGGGTTTCCAATACGCTGACGAAGTCCTTCAGCGGCGTTACCGCCTGTTCTTCGTTATTGGCGCATATGTCCACGTTGTAGTTTTTGACGGGGTTGTATGGGCTTACGCTGCAGGCGCCGTCAAATGCGATATAGCCGTCCTTCCCCGCTCCGCGCCCAACCACAGCAAGCACTTTGCTCCACCGGGGGATGCCGGGTGCCTTGTAGGTGCAGTTCCAGAGGGCGCATATGAACTCCTCCCAAGGGAAGAGCTGCTCATAGGGGAAGTATTTCACAAGGCCCATATATTTGCTTAGCTGGACGGTATCAACGAAGATATCTTCCTCAGCAAACACTTTGCGGATATGGGCTACAAGAGCGTGTTGCCTTTTGCAGTATGGCTTCGGTTGATCCGCTTCAACGAGTTCAATATATCGAAGGACCTCGGGTGGGATGTTACAGCTCATCGTCCTCTCCTCCGCCGGCGACGGCCGAGGCGGCCTGCTCCTTGAAACCCAGCGCCGCATATATGGCCAGCATTTGCTTGCTGACCTGAACGCTAAGGGAAACGCTTCTGTTTTCCGTTTCGCCGCCTCGTTTATCTGGGACGATCACGCCGCGCTTCCGAACATCTTCGGTCAGCATTCGCTTTCGCTCCCAGAGTTCAAGATACTCCTCAACCATTTCCCGGTATATCGGTTCGACGAGGCCGCGGGCGTCAAGGTTGTCGATCATGGACTTGCGAAGCTCTCTGATTATCGTTGCGGGTTTCTTTGCGCTCACCCTGTACTCACCTGCTTCCGTATTGGTGTAAAAATCGGTTTGAAACTTTTCGGCTTCAATTTTCTTAAAACACTTGATGTTTCAAGGTTTTTTCTTTTTTCGAGAGCTTATTTCTCCGAATTGCCATAATTCCCCCGTGCGCGTGCGCGGAAATCTCTCCGATGTCAGTTACCCGGGCGATTGGCAAAATTTTTGGTCACTCAATTTTTTGAAGGGGGGGGCACTCTGCTCAGTCCCATCGCTCTTCCGTAATTTTTTCTGAAAAAATCCGTAGCCGGTGCAAACTTTCTGGGTGTTCCGCCTCGTGGCATTGTTTGCACAGCGTTACAAGCTGCCGTTCCCCCGTCTCCTCGTCAAAGGAACTGAGTGCGAGATCCGGACGGTCACGCAGATGCTTGACGTGGTGGACAATATATCCCCGTCGGTATCTGCCCTTTGCTTTGCAGTGCTGGCATTCATTCCGGTCTAGCTTACGCCTCACGTGCTCGCGCAGCTCACGCCACTCAGGCCAGGAATAAAACTCATCCTCCCTGCCTGCGGCTATCAAAACTATAAGCTGTTTTAATCTTCTCTGTGATATCATTTTTCTCAAGATTAAAAGCCCTGCTGCTTATCTGCAGGGCTTTTCGATGGTATCATCTTACACCCTTTTTCGGCTGGAATATAGTACGGTCAAAGAACATGATAAAAAGCGTCTACGAGCTTGATAAACTCTGCGTGCCACGCCTGTACTGTGTCGTAGCTATACGGGAACGTCAAAGCCGCTCCTTGAAGTGTGTGTGTACGTTTCCAATAAACCAACTCAATCACACGTATTCTTTCTTTGCTATTTTCGTAATTTCGCTTTGTAAATTTCATTGTGAGGTCAACTGCATCAAATCTTTTTTGCTTGTCTTTTGGCAGCTCGCGCAATGCCGCGCTTTCTACTTTTCTTCCGTTTCCAGCTCCACCCGGCATTCCTGTCAGCTTCGGCGTGACGGAGCAACCCCGAAGCGCCTTCAATTCTTTTTCGAGTTTCGGATAATCTTTGATAATTTGAATTGCTTTTTCCCGCCAATTTTGATTTGCCATTGCTGCTCCTTTCATTCTTTTTGAGGCCGTCTATACCGGAGATACTGGCCCGCGCCTCTGACATAGGCGCTTCTGTATAACTCAACGCAGCCCTTTGGTACGCGCATCTCCGAATCGCCGTATCTGTTCACAAGCACAGGCTCGGTCTTATACGGCTGGCGAAGATTGCGGGAAGGCACATACCGCTGCGTTCCTTCCACGGATCTGGTTTGGCGGATGAGATATTCCGCCAAGGGAGTAAAGTCCCCATGAATTGTGTAAAGCTCTTTTTCGAGGACGAAACCGCGCCATTTCTTTTCGATGGCCTCCTTCGCCTCCCGGTTGCAAACCATGTGATGATGGATGCGGACGGCCTCTCCTGTCTTTCCATCCATATCGGAAGTGATGGAAAGATAGCAAAACTCTATGCCGTCCTTTTTGCATTCTCTCTGGACCCTGCGAACGAAATTTACAAAATTCTGCTGGGCAGCTATGTAAAGCGCATCCATCTCGTTCTCGGCGGAAACTTTCTTCGCCTTCTCTTCTATGAGACGGAACTCGGCTTCGTTATATTCCAGCACGGCATGAAGATCATGCTTCGGATCGAAATTCTCGTTGAGAAGTCTGGCTGACCGTCTCTCGGCGGAGTCAGTTCTTTTGGTTGCCTTTCTCGCGGCACGCTTTGCCCGTTCTGTTTTGGGGTTATCGGTGCGAACAAAAAACTTTGTTCTCTCCTCCACCCCGTTACGGGCTATCCACTTCTGAGTGTACCAGTTACCCTGCATAATTCCCTCCGTATTCCCGTGTTGGTCCTAAGTCTTGCCGTTATCAAGTTTCCAAATTAACGCGTGCGCGCACGCGTTAATTATATAAGTGTATCCGCTTTATAAGGTCCACACTGATCTCGATACGGCGTCGGCCCTTGCCGGCGCTCTATCCAAAGCAGTATGTCGGGTAACTGTGCCCCGCCCAAGCGGGCGGGGCTTTGGGGGTTCACATTCTGGCTGCAGCTGCAGCATAGGCCGCGAGCTCGGCGGCGGCAGCTGCAACGCTGCGGGCATTGGTCTCCAGCTGGGAGGCATAGGCCACGGTAGCTTCATAGTTGCCTTCCTTGACCGAGGCCCACAGCTCCTTCATGATCTTGCCGAAATCTATATGCTTTTCGACGGTCTCCTGCCTGTCCTTCAAAATGGCATAAGCCTCATGAGGCCCGGCATATTCGGGAAGCTCTTCCCTTCTCCTCGCAATAATGGCAAGGATCTCGTTGGTTACGTTGGTGTTGGGGATATTGTCGATCTCACCCATGGTCATTCAACCTCCAGTTCATTTATCATTTTTTCGGGATTTTCAAACCCCTTTGCCTTAAGTATCTGCAGCAGTATGCCGCTGCGGTAAGCTGCGGTATATGTGCCATAGCTCATGCGAAAAAGCTTGATGACCGCTCCGAGGCGCTTATCGCTCATCAGCGCAGGGTTGAAGGGATCAGCCTCCCGGAGCTGCTCCAGCAGGCGCCGCTCCTCTTCCAAAGCCTCTGCCTCAAGTTTTTTCTGCCGCTGCTTTTTCATTTCGGTGCGTATTTCATGTGAAAGGTTTTTGCACTCGTCACAGTATTTGCGGCTCACCTTTTTTTCGACCCAAAAACGCTTGCCGCAGGCCGCGCATATAAGTTCTGCCATTAAGTATTTTCCTCCAATGTGTTTTGCGGGCCCTCTGCCCGCCCCGGGCTATTCCTCCGAGCCCTGAAGCCTGTCGCACAGCCTGTACGCCGCCCGGTGGATGAAGTACACCGGTACCGGAGCAAGCGCCAGAAGCAGATACGCCGGGCCTATCGAGGTGGCGTAGATGATGCTCAGAATTACAGCCGTGGTTGCGGCGGCCATCAAAAGGCCGTCAAGAATAGCAATGATTGCAATGACAATTTTCTTCATGGAAATACCTCCAAAATAATATTTGGAGAGAAACCGGCTCGGCATTGTGCGTTCAATCGTCTATCCAGAATTCAAAGTTGTCGGTATCATCCGAAATCTCGGGTTCGTCCTGCAGCGTCGTGGCCACAGCCATTATGAGCATACCGGCTAATATGCCGAGCGCAGCGACGAGATAATACCCGAGCTGTATGCGTTCAAAGATATTTATTTCCATTTACCCCCTTCCATCCAAAGGCAAAAGGCAATCACCGCCACCCAGCCGAGGATAAATACCAAAGCCCATGCGGCGCTCATGCGTCAGCCTCCAAATCCGGCATTTGCGCCACCAACGTTTGCGCGAGTTTCGATGTCTATAAGGTCAAGCATATTGGGGTAAAATATAATCTCATAACTAAAGGGGTCTACATCCGCGCCGCTAATGTCCTCCACCGTGTAAGCCGTCCAATCGTTCAGATAGACAAAATGCTTTTTATACGCATCTTCGCCGGTTTTGCAAACGATCTCCAGTTCGCCCGCCGAGCTGTTGCCCAGCGCAAAAGTTCCGACAAGCTCCATCATTATTGAGTCGGTGCGGCAGTTTATAACCGTCAGTTTGCGAACCACGCCAAAGCTGTCCGCCTCTTTGGAAACATTATAGGAAACCCTTTCCGAGGGGCGGCAACCCACCATGCAAAGAGCAAGCGCAATCACAAGAATTAAGCTGATAATTTTTTTCATTTTCATTTCCTCCTATACTTTCGCCAGTCCCGTATAAACAGCACGGCGAGGAATGTTATGCCCACAAACATGAATGCGGCGTAGATGAGGATTTTAGCGGTCATCGGTTTCGCCACCTTTCACAAATTTACGTATATCAGCGCTTCGTCCCGGGCGTCTGTCAGCTTTTTGAACATCTCAGCCGTGCCGCCCGAGTCGGGGTGTGAGCTTTTACTTAACTGCCGGTATCGCTCTTTGATTTCCTCCGCCGTCGGGAGAGCATCGAATTGCAACACCGCAAAACACTCTGGCAATGTGGACGCCGCGGGGAGTGCTTTCAGTCCACAGATCCACGTTTGAAGCTCATATATGCCACGTTCGGTCATTCGGGCTATGTCCTCGAGGGTAAGCACCACCTGAGCGAAAACGTCGGAGCCGTAGCGGATATTCTGTCCATGGTTATTGGCATTTTCCACACTATGCTCAAAGCGGTAAAGCTGCCCTTTGATACGGAACTCTACCCAGCAGGCAAAGCGGCTCCAATCGTAGTTATAGCTTTCGACGCCGAGGCGAGCCATGACCTTTTCCAGCTTGGCCTCATAGGCTGCCGGTTCCGCATATTGTTTTGCCATCAGATACCCTCCTATTTTAAAAGCCACCACTTTGCCCACAATGGCAAATTGCTGTCAAAAATAAATGAAAACCACAGCGCACCTAAAGAAATGCAAACAACAAACACTGCGAACAGAATAAAAAGGAGTAGAACGTCTTTCATCGCCCATCACCCCACCACAGTTCCTTTCCGCAGATGGGACAGAAAACGCGATATTCCCGCTGGTTAAGGTCAAACGCCGGAATAATCCAGTCATGCTCGCAGCGCCGCTCCCGGAGTCGGCGGCGCAGGGCCCTAATCAATAATTTTAACTTCATGATCGGTTCTCCTTTCCTTGTGTTTGGTGCAGCCGTCCCTGTACGGGTCCACATAACCCAGCATGGGGCAGCGGTGCAGAGTATAGCAGTCATGCCGCTCAAGGCGCTGGCAGGTGATGCAGTGCTTCACCTGATTGGCCTCCAATTCTGCCACCCGCTTTTGCAGGCGCTTGATCTCAAGACTCTGATTTACGGCCTCCTTGGCCTCTTTTCCGTTCAATCCGGCCATACGGGCATTGCCACCTCCAATTTCTCCAGATGTTTTTCAAGGCAATCGTCGCAGACGTGATACAGCAGCCGGGTGGAGCTGAAGGTGTCGCGCTTAAGGTAGATGCTCCACATTTCCTTAATACGTCCGCCACGGCCGCAGTATACGCAGTTGCTGAAGCATCGCGCCGGCGGCGTATATTCCGTTTTTCGATAATATTTCATCGGGCGTCCTCTTCTTTGTACCCCGCCCACTTCCAGTTGCTGTTGTCCCTGCAGCTGAAGCAAGGGCACTTGTGTAAACAGTCGTTGCAGTA
>JAFYUG010000372.1 GCA_017558545.1 Oscillospiraceae bacterium
ACTCTGCGCCTTATTGACGCTTTCCGCGGCATCGGCCTCTATGTGGGCAGCGTGGTTATCACCCAGTATCAGAACCAGCCCGCAGCCGACCAGTTCCAGAAGCGCATGGAAATGCTGGGTCTGAAGGTCTACCGCCACTATATTATCCCCGATTATCCCGCCAACCTGCCCCTCATCGTTTCCGACGAGGGCTACGGCAGAAATGACTATATCGAAACCAGCCGCAGCCTCGTTGTTGTCACCGCTCCCGGCCCCGGTAGCGGCAAGATGGCAACCTGCCTCAGCCAGCTTTATCATGAGCACAAGAGAGGCATCTCCTCCGGCTACGCCAAGTTCGAAACCTTCCCCATTTGGAATCTGCCCCTGACCCATCCCGTAAATCTGGCCTATGAGGCCGCTACCGCCGACCTTGACGATGTTAACATGATTGACCCCTATCATCTTGAGGCCTACGGCGAAATGACCGTTAACTATAACCGCGACGTGGAAGTTTTCCCCGTCCTCAACGCCATTTTGGAACGCATTTGGGGTCAGAGCCCCTATAAGAGCCCCACGGACATGGGCGTTAACATGGTCGGCAACTGCATCATCGACGATGAGGCCTGCCGCCACGCCAGCAAGCTGGAGATTATCCGCCGCTATTATTCCGCCGCCGTCAGCGTTCGTCAGGGTCTCAGCGACCATAGCGAGCAGCGCAAGATTGAGCTTATTATGAATAAGTGCGGCATCACCGCCGATTATAGACCCGTTATTGCCGCCGCTATGGAGAGAGCCGAGGAGACCGAAGCTCCTGCCATGGCTTTGGAGCTGCCCAACGGCAAGATTGTAACCGGCAAGACCTCTCCTCTGCTGGGCGCCGCCTCCGCCTGCCTGCTGAATGCTCTCAAGGAGCTGGGCGGCTTGAATAAGGAGCTGCTGCTTATCTCTCCCGGCATCATCGAGCCCATTCAGCATCTGAAAACCGAGCATATGGGCAACCGCAACCCCCGCCTCCACACCGATGAAATTCTGGTTGCGCTGAGCATTTGCGCCGTCACCAATCCCATGGCCGAGTGCGCCATGGAGCAGCTGGACAAGCTGCGCGGCTGCGAGGCTCATTCCAGCGTCATCCTCTCCCGCGTGGATGAAAATCTGTTCCAGAAGCTGGGCGTCAATGTAACATTCGAGCCCAGATATCAGGTGAAGAAACTCTTCCACGGCTGATAAGAATATGCAAAGAAGGAGCATTGAATAATGCTCCTTCTTTGCATATTTAAAGGCTCCCTTGTCGGTGCGTTAAGAAAACATCCCGATGGCATGTTTTTAGCAACCGACCGCAAACGGGCGGATATAGAATCCGCCCCTACAGCCGCGAGGAGGGAACCTGATTGCTTTTTCTGCACCTTTAAAGGCTCCCTTGTGTAAAGGGAGCTGTCACGCGTATGCGTGACTGAGGGATTGTCAAAAAATGGGCGGAGGCACGAACCCACCCCTAAGGCAAGGTTTGAGGTTCTATGCGCAACCGACGCCCTACGGTGTTGTAGAAGATTTAGATTGGGCCTTTAAAGGCCCCCTTTTCAAGGGGGCTGGCATTTGCGTCAGCAAATGACTGGGGGATAAGGGTAGGCTTTTGCGATATTCCAGCCTTATCCCCCCTGCCTCGCTTTGCGAGGCTTCCCCCCTTGAAAAGGGGGGCTTTAAAGGCGGAACGGTCTTGACCGTTCCGCTTGCA
>JAFYUG010000373.1 GCA_017558545.1 Oscillospiraceae bacterium
CCTTGAGGATATGACAGAGCCCAACATCCGTCCTCAGGAGAGCGGCAACCGCATGGAGTGCCAGTATGCCCGCTTCAGCAACGGAGAAAACTATGTGCTCTTCACCGCTCTTGATGCTCCCTTCCAGCTGGCGGTTAAGCCTTATAGCGATAGGGCGCTTTTATCTATGCGCCATAGGGAGGACGAGAAAAAGGAGGGCTGCTATGTGACAGTTCAGGCCTTCCAAATGGGCATAGGCACAGGCAGCTGCGGCCCTGCCACAAGGGAGAAATACCGCTTTGCGGGGGATAAGGAATACTCCTTCCGCTACCTCATAAGATGGGGAAAAGAATAACAAAGAATAACAAAAAGAATAACAAAATACACCGCTTCAATTTTGAAGCGGTGTATTTCAGGGTGTCAAAAAAGTGGCTTTGCCACTTTTTTGACACCCTGAAAACAGCATTTTTGAGCGATTTTCGCTCAAAAATGCATTGATTTTAACGTGCAGGGGGCTCTTTGCCCCCTACACACGCCCCCGCTACTCTATCTCGTAAGATGGCAGCATAGTTTTTTGACAGGATGAAACACACCGCTTCAATTTCGAAGCGGTGTATTTTATTTACTGCATTTACTGCGCAGAGTCCCGTTTGGCGTTAATTCTGCTTATTTCTTCTTCTATGATGTTGCCGAAGCTCTTGTTATCCAGCTCCATGCTCTCCTCGGCAACAACGGAGGAGTCGGCAAAGGCGTTGAAAACATTTTGCTTCTGCTCAAGAACTTCTGTGATTTTTTCGTCCACGCTGTCCTCGCAAAGAAGTCTGTGAACCAAAACGTTGCGGGTCTGACCCATTCGGTAGGCTCTGGAAATAGCCTGATTTTCAATGGAGGGCTTAAACTGAGGCTCGCAGATAATAACAACGCTGGCCGACTGTATGTTAAGTCCCGTGCCGCCTGCCTGAATTTGGGCGGCCAAAACGCTGCCGGCGGGAGCTTTCTCAAATTCGTCAACAATTTCCTGCCTGCGCTGGGGGCTTACAGAGCCGTTGATAGGTCCGTAGCAGCGCTCTCCCATTAAGCCCATAAGCTTTTCCATGGTGTCCAGGAAGAAGGTGAAAACAATTACCTTTCTTCCGTCTTCGGCGGCATCCTCTATTATTTCCGTCAGTCTTGTGGCCTTGGAGGAGAGGGAGAGGTCATCCACATTCCATGAAACCCGGCGGGCCTCCGCATAGCGCTTGCCCAAAACGGCGGCCTCGTATACGGCCTCTTCCGCCTCGGTCATGGTGCACCAATCTCTGTTTTCTATAAGCTCGGGAAGCTCTGTGAGCACTTCGGCTCTTCTGCGGCGGTAGTAAACGGGGGCAATCTTCTCGCGGAACTGGGGAGCGGAGGAGAGAGCCTCCATGCCCTTTATGGATGCGGCAACCTTGGGCTGAAGTGTGGAGATAAGAGAAACCATCTCGTCCACATTGTTCTCCAGCGCCGTGCCCGTCATGAAGAGAATATTTTGGGCGAAGGTGCTTATGTTTTTAACATTAACAGTTCGCTGGGCTTCGGGATTTTTGATGTAGTGAGCCTCGTCCACCACCAGCATGGAGAACTTGAAGCCCCTATTAAGAGCAATATATCCCGTGGTCTCATAGGTGGTAACGGCAACGCCGCCTTGCTCTATCCAGGTGTTTACGGCGTCCTCTCGGCTTGCACCGTGAACTTTGATAACGGCAAGAGTGCTCATCTTGCTAATCTCGCGGCACCAGTTGCTGAGAACGCTGGCGGGGCAAACCACCATGAAGTGGCTTGCGCCGGTGTTTTTGAGAGATACCATGGCAGCGATGGCCTGAATGGTTTTGCCGAGACCCATTTCGTCGCCCAAAAGCACCCTTTTCTGATGGAGTATGTATTTAACGCCCCATTCCTGATAGCGGCGAAGGGTGCATTGCAGACCGTCCAGCGCAAGACTCTGTTCCTGAATTTGCAAAGCCAAGTCCTCAGGCAGGCCGTAGAGAACATCGTCCGTTCCCAATATGCCGGGGTTTATGGTCTCCAAAAGGGCGAAAAACTCCGCTGAGTTTTTGGAAAATTCCCGCCATGCCTCGTCGGCGTTTATAAATACCGCTTTTTTAAGCAGCCGGAGATTTTCTTCCGCATTTTTGCCGTAATCTCCCTCAATAAGCTCTGTCAGTTTCCCGAAAGCGGCAATGGCGGCCTCTTTTTTCGTGGAGTGGGCAAAGAACCATTTCATACCGCCCGTTGCAGGGGTGAGAGCGGCTATTTCCGCGGTAACAGTGTCACTGGCTCCCTTTGCCAGCTCTATGCAGTGGGTGGAGGGGGTATAGACTTTGCTGAGCTTGGCAAGGGCAATGATAAGCTTTGTGGAGCGGGGATTTTTGTCGTCCTCGCTGAGGCGCATTTTCGCACCCTTGCGGCTTTGAGTGAGCATTTTTTTGGCTATGCGCTTAATTTCCTTTGCGCCCTCGTCGCTTATGCCGTTAACGGATGCAAGGGCGGAAGCGGAGGCCTTATGGACATCTCCAATGGTGTTATAGCCTCTTTTACGAAGATTTTTAACCCTAAAGCCCTTTTTCTCCCGGTTAAGCTCCTCTATGGGAATATCGCTGAGAAGCTCGGCAAGACCTTCGTTTATAATATCTTCGGAAGCTGTTTTAACTTCTTTGGCAAGGGCGAGATAATCTTTCTCTGCCTTGTCCAAACCGCTCATAATTTTGCGGTGGCGCTCTATGAGCTTTTTTGCCTTGGAGGATTTGATTTCCTTTGCCATGAACATACCACTCTCCTTTTTGCGCAATGAAGCCAAGAACATTTTAATACCTCCGCCATCGGAAAACAATACCCCACATGGCCGCGGAGAGGCTAAATTTAATTGACAAGCATTGGAGGAGGTTGGTAAATTATACTTATGTAAAAAGCTACCTGAAAAGGGGATAAGGCTAATGAACGAAAAGCAATTTCTTGATTATTTGGCATCCATAGACATTGGTGCAGACTATGCTCCCGCCGAAGCTCTTTTGGAGAAAAAGGATAGCTGCGCCCATGATGAGTGCAGAGAGGTGAAAACCGCCTGCCGCGCCTGCATAGCTAACTGCGGCGCTATTGCCACCGTTAAAAACGGCAGAGTGGTGAGCCTTAGAGGAAATCCCGAAGACCCCATGAGCAAAGGCCGTCTTTGCGCCAAGGGGCTCAGCGGCATTCAGGCTCTCTACCACCCCAACCGCAACAAATATCCCATGAAGCGTGTCGGCCCCAGAGGCAGCGGAAAATGGAAGCGCATTTCCTGGGATGAGGCTCTGGACACCATTGCCGATAAGCTGATGGAAACAAGGGAGAAGTATGGCGCCGAGGCCGTATTTTGCTCCACAGGCGGCGGCGGCAACCCCGAAATATGGTCCATTGCCCGCTTTTGCAACATCTTCGGAACTCCCAACTGGTTTGAGCCCGGCTGCGCCCAGTGCTATCTGCCCAGAGTTTTGACCTATACCATGATGTATGGCGGCATAGACCCTTCCATTGCCGACTCCAATGCTCTGGAACTTTATTTCCCCGAGGATACCCCCATAAAAACTCTGGTGCTCTGGGGAACTGCCCCCTCCTATTCCTGCCCTGCATCCGGCGGCGGAATGGTGGCGGATCTCCGCGCCAAGGGTGTTAAAACCGTTACCATAGATCCCCGCTTCACTCCAGATGCCGCCAAGGCCGATATTTGGCTGCCTGTTCGACCCGGCACCGATGTGGCGCTATTGATGGCATGGATAAGATATATTCTTGAAAATAAGCTCTATGATGCCGAGTTCGTAATGAAATGGACAAACCTGCCCTATTTGGTGGACTGCGAAAGCAAGATGATGCTCCGCGCCGAGGGCAGGGACGATGTCTACATGGTTTGGGATAAGACCAAGGGCGCGGTGGAACTGAGCTACCCTTGGAACGATGCTCTGGATGTGGAGCTTGATGGCGAATATCTTATAGATGGCCGTCTTTGCAAAACGGGCTTCCGCCTTCTTTGGGAAAGCTGCGCAGAATACACTCTTGAAAAGGCCGCGGAGATATGCGCACTTGATGCAGAGAGCATAGAAAAAGCTATCAGACTTTTTGCGGATAATACCCCCAGCGGCATAGCTCTGGGCGTTGCCACGGACCAGACCCCCAACTCTGTTCAGGCTGCCATGGCTGCCGCCACCATTGACCTTCTCATGGCCAATGTGGAGCGCCCCGGCGCATTGATGCAGCGCTTCCGTACCAGCGGCTGCATGGATATGCCCAACTATCCCGTCCCCGCCGCCATGGGACGCTTGCCCCATGAGCAGCTTAAAAAGCGCCTTGGAGGCAGAGAACATAAAGGCCTCGGAATTTGGTGGGCAGGCTCTCCCGCCAAGATACTGGAAACCATTCTTACCGGCGAGCCCTATCCCCTTAAAATGTGGATAGACCGCTCCGGCAATAAGCTTGCCGCCACCGCCGATAGCCAAAAATGGGAGGAGGCCATACACAAGCTGGATTTCATTGTCCACATGCATATGTACCCCACCTCTTTTTCCGCCTACGCGGATATTCTTCTTCCTGCGGAGGAGTGGCTGGAAACGGATATGCTGGTGGAAACCTGCAACACTCTTGTTGCCCGTCAGGCGGTCACCCATCTTTGGGAAACTGTGGACGAAACCCTCTTCTGGTCCATGCTGGCAAAGCGCTGCGCCCAAAGAGGACATGAGGCCATGCAAAAGGCCTTCGACGCCGAGTATATGGGTCATGATTTGCCCTATTGGGAGAGCATGGACGAATTTCTCGGCCATTGGGTGGAACGCATAGGCATGAGCTGGAAGGAATTTTGCGAAAAAGCCCCCTTTGAATATCTGCCCAAGGACCAATGGCGCACTTACTATGTCTATAAGCAGCCCGACCCTCAAAACGGCTATAAGCCCAAGGGCTTTGCAACTCCCACCAAAAAGTGCGAGATATATCTTGAAAGCATGATAACTCTTGGCCGCACAGGCCATCCCTTTATGCCCATAGACCTTGAACCGGCGGATGAGGACTATTCTCCCTTGCCCTACTATATGGAGCCGGTGGAAAGCCCCTTGACGGACGAGGAATATCCTCTTACCTATACGGGTGGACGCGTGCCCTATTTCCATCATGGCACCTTGAGAAATGTGCCTTGGCTTCGCGAGATGTATCCCGCTCCCGAAATGTGGCTTTGCCCCGGTGACGCGGAGAAATATGGTCTTGAGGAAGGGGACTGGGCCTGGATAGAGTCCCGCCGCGGCAGAACAAGAGGCCTCGTTAAGGTCACAGAGGGCATAAAACCCGGCAGCGTTTATATGGAACGCTTTTGGCTGCCCGAAAATCTGGACAAGGATACCCACGGCTTCAGGGAAATGAATGTAAATATGCTCACTAAGGCCAGCGCTCCCTATAATCCGGAGATTGGAACTTATACCCTGCGAGCATTTCAGGTGAAGGTATATAAGGCCGAGGAAGCTCCCGAAGGAGTTTGGCTTGAGTCTGAAAACTTCAAACAGTGGCTCCCCGTAGCCGATGACAGAACGAAGGAGGTAAAAGCATGGTGAAGCTTGCCTTTGTTATAGATTGCGACCGCTGCATAGGCTGCAAGGGCTGCCAGGTGGCCTGCAAAATGGAAAATGAGCTGCCCTTGGGTCACGACAGAATGAAGGTCTGCACCGTTGGCCCCCACGGTCAGTTCCCCAAACTTCAAATGTATTTC
This sequence comes from Oscillospiraceae bacterium, assembly GCA_017558545.1. GTDB lineage: Bacteria > Bacillota > Clostridia > Oscillospirales > Oscillospiraceae > SIG459. The sequence continues at coordinate 5,720 of JAFYUG010000373.1, forward strand.
CTCCCCGCCATGTGCCAGATGTGCAATTGCCCTGCCTGCGCCGATGTCTGCCCCACCGGAGCTTGCCGCAAGGATGAAACCACGGGAGTTACTAAAATTGATAAAAACCTCTGCGTTGGCTGCGGCAAATGTGAAAAAGCCTGCCCCTACGGATGTGTGAAGATTAATAGGGAAGCGGCCAAGGCAGATAAGTGCGAAGGCTGTCTCGCCGCTCTTGAAAACGGTGAAATGCCCGCCTGCGTCCGCAACTGCTCCGGCTCAGCTATTAAGTTTGGGGATATAAATGATAACCAAAGCGAAGTGAGCCTTCTTTTGGCAAGTGTTGCCCCTTCCATGGTTTATGGCCTCAGAGATAATGGCAGCTCTCCCGCAGTTAAATACATACTCCGCAGGGATGAATGGAAGGATATTCTGCCCTCGGAGTGCATAGAGCATGTGGCTTTCAAAAGAGGTGGTAAAATATGATTATCACAAGAGATAATATGAAAAGCAGAGAGCGCTTTTATCTTTTGCTCTCCCGCTTCTTTGCCAAAGAGGCAGATGAAGCCTTTTCGGATGCTCTTCGCGCTATGCACTTTCCCAAAGCTCAGGGGCTTATGGGCGAAGGCTATGAAATGCTTGAAAGGACTCTTGCGGGAAGAGATGAAAATTTCCTTGAAGAGCTGGCGGTGGACTATGCCCTCACTTTTCTTGGGGCAGGCTCTGCCGGAGGCAAGACCGCCGTGCCCGTTGAGTCCCTTTATAAGGGCAAAGGAATTTTCATGGCCGATTGCTGGGAAGAGGTTAAGGAAACCTACTCCGTCCATGGCCTTGGCAAAAGCGCCGAGGACATGATGGAAGACCATATCTCCGCTGAGCTTGAGTTTATGGCTTATCTCTGCCGTAAAGGCGAAGCTGCTCAGCAGAAGGAATTTTTGGAAAAACATATTTTAAGCTGGGTGTATGATTTCTGCGCCGATGTTGAGAAATATGCAAAGACCGAATTTTATATAGCTGCCGCAAAGCTGCTTTTGGGCTATCTTGAAATGGAAAAGGCTTTGCTGGATGCCGTGGATAGGGGAGAAGTGCTTGTTTCCAAAAGCTATTCCGTCAGAAACGAACGCTTTGACGATATCCTTGCCCGCTTGAAGGAGTGTTATAAGGTCTATGCCCCCGTGAAGGGAGAATATAGAGAGCTTGCCGCCTTCACGGATATAGCCTATAAGGAGAGTGTGGATTTTTCCGATTGCGAAATTTCCGCCGAGTATGGAAAGCTAATCCTCATTTGCCCCTTTGTCTATGCAGAGAAGGCCTATGCCGCCTTTGGCGAGAGCACCAAGGTAATAGTTCTCGCCCGAAGCAAGATGGGTGAGCATTATTCCGGCAAATGCGCCGCTACCATGGATGTAGACGATATAAGCGCCAAAATGGAAATCCGCGATAAAGACCTGATGTCCTATTTTGCCGACGAAGTTCCGGTAGTGATTGTTTGACGAGGGAATTTCTTGACGGAGCTATCCACAAATGATACATTGTTAATGTAAAAACTAAAAACAGATATTGAAAGGAGCTATGCCCTCATGTGCAAGTACCCCCATCTCTTTCAGCCTCTGAAGATTAATAATAAGTATACATTCAAAAACCGCATCGAAAGCGCTCCCATGGCCTTTGGTCTTATTGCTCTTGACCCCGATGCTGCCGATAAATCCTTCCGCAAGCTGGAGAGCATAGCCCGCGGCGGCGACGCCTGCGTGGCCGTTGGCGAAATCGACATTAATTTCCGCGACGCCGTTCGCATTCCTCTGCCTCCCGTGGACTTCACCCAGACCGAAGGCTACGCCGTGGACAGAGTTGGCGAGTATGCTCGCCGCATCCATAAGCATGGTGCCATCGCCATCTGCGAGCTGAGCCACCCCGGCGCAGAGAAGATGCCCTTTGGCCCCGACGAAGAGGCCATAGGTCCCAATGACGAAGTTCGCCCCAGCGGCGTTCACGTCCGCGCCATGAACGAAGAGGACATGGCAAGAATTGCCAACGATTTTGTTATCTGCTGCAAGTTCCTCAAGGCCTGCGGCTATGACGGAACAATTATCCATGGCGGCCACGGCTTCCTTTTCACCCAGTTCCTCAGCCCCACCTATAATAAGCGCACAGATGCTTACGGCGGCAGCCTTGAAAACCGCGCCCGTTTCCCCATTCAGATTCTCAAGGCCATGCGCGACGCCATGGGCCCCGACTTTATCATCGAGCTGCGTATCACCGGCGACGATGGCTATGAAGGCGGCGTAACTCCCGAGGAAACCGGTATGTTCTGCCACATGATAGAGGGCATTGTGGACACCGTTCAGGTTAGTGCCGGTATCTATTATGACGCTATTGCAACCCATCAGTTTTCCTCCATGTTCGTTCCCCACGGCTGCAACCGCTCCATTTCCAAAATAGTCAAGCAGTATACCTCTCTGCCCATCGGCGTTGTCGGCGGTATCAATGACCCCGCCCAGATGGAAGAGATTATCGCCAACGGCGAAGCCGACTACATAGTTCTTGGCCGCCAGAGCCTTGCTGACCCCGACCTTGCCAATAAGGCACAGAGCGGCAATGAGGATTCCATCCGCCGCTGCCTGCGCTGCTTCAAGTGCTTCCCCGGCTCTCCCGAGGAAGGCTACACCGACCTGCCCTTCACTTCCAACGAGCTTGCCAAGATAGTTGGCGCCTGCACCATTAACCCCCTCGCCAACCTGCCCTTCGACCATTATGAGCTGGAAGCTCCCAAGGCTCTGAAGAAAGTTCTTGTTATCGGCGGCGGCCCTGCAGGTATGGAAGCTGCAATAAGAGCAGCTGACCGCGGCCACAGTGTAACCCTCTGCGAGAAGGAAGGCTTCCTTGGCGGTATGCTCTTCTTCACCGATGTGGACACCGATAAGCCCGACCTTATGAACTTCAAAAACCTCCTCATCAATGAGGTGGCTAAGCGCAATATCGAAGTAAAGCTGAACACCGAAGTGGACGGCGATTTTATCAAGGCCATGGCACCCGAGCATATAATCATTGCCACCGGCGCCGTTCCCACCTGTCCTCCTATCCCCGGCATCGAAAAGGCTCACCAGTCTCTTGAGGCTTATAGAGGCAATGTCACCCCCGGCAAGCGCGTTATCATGGTTGGCGGCGGCCTCATCGGCGCTGAGCAGGGTCTCTTCCTTGCCAAGAGCGGACATGAGCTTACCGTTGTTGAGATGCTGCCCCGTGTAGCCAACGAGGCCTACGGTATGTATCGCGAGGCCCTTGCCCGCGAAATGGACAAGGAGAAGATGACTCTCCTCGAGAATACCCGCTGCCTTGAAATCGGCGAAAACTTCGTCCGCGTCCTTCTGCCCACCGGCGAAGAGAAGACCCTTGAGTGCGATACCGTTCTCTATGCTCTCGGTATGCGCAGCCGCTGCACCGAAGCTCTCAAGGCTGCAGCAGGGGACATCCCCTATGCCGTAATCGGCGACGCCGTAGCTCCCGGCAAAGTTGACCAGGCCACCAGAGGCGGCTACATGGCAGCTATCGAGATATAAATAAAAACAGGAGGAATATTCAAATGGATTTCCTGCCACCCATTGCTCAGCGTGATATAAGGGTTCAGACCGCTGTCTCTCTCCATGAGCCCGACAGAGTTCCCTTTATTCCCACATTCAATAACTTCTTCCAGCTTAACTACGGAGTTTCCTTTGGCGAGAGCATGAGGGATGTATCTGCTCTTAACGGAGCTGTGGATGCTGTTTTGGATCGCTTCGAGCCGGATTTGATGAATCTGCCCTCTGTTTTTCCTGCTCCTGCCATGGAAAGCGCAAAATCCACCTGCGCCCGTTTTCCCGGCAAGCTCTATAATCTTGGGGACGATATTCCCTATCAGTATATTGATAAGCAGCTTTTGAAGGACGAGGAATTTGACGATTTTCTCAAAGACCCCAGCTGGTTTTTGTTCCAAAAGGTGCTGCCCAGAAAGTATGCCGCCTTCGAGCCTCTTGCCATGCTCAACCCCAACTCCATGTGCAACAGCGTTATCTACGCCCTCTCCGCTTTGGGCACTCCTCCCGTGCAGGAGATGCTTCAGGCTATGATGGATACCGGCGCTCATATCATGGAGAATTTGGGCAAGTGCGCCCAAAGAGCCGTGCATGTGGTGGAGCGGGGCTTCATCCCCTTCGGCGGCAGTGTGTGCATGTGCCCCTTCGATGAGTATGCCGACCATATCCGCGGTATCATGGAGGCCTGCATGGACTGCATAGAAGAGCCGGAGCGCCTTGAAAAGGCTTTGGAAATCTGCGAGAGACATTTCCCCAACAGCATAGCAAGCGCAAAAATGCAAAAGGCCAAGTATGTGTTTGTGCCCCTCCATTGCGGCATGGATACTTTCATGAGTCTTGAAAACTATAAGCGCTTCTATTGGCCGGGACTTAAAAAGCTGCTCAAGCTCCTTATTGCTGAGGATATGACCCCGGTTATCATGTGCGAGGGCGGTTATAATAGCCGCCTTGAAGTTCTCCGCGATGTGCCCGCGGGCAAGGTTATTTATGTTTTCGAGGATGTTGACCTTGTGAAGGCAAAGGAGATACTGGGCGATGTGGCCTGCATAGCCGGCGGCATGCCCACGGAATATCTTATGTTCGGGGATAAGCAGAGAGTTATTGACCACACTAAGCGCATGATCGACACCCTGGCCCCTGGAGGCGGCTATATCATGAGCAATACTCAGGCTTTGGATCAGGTGAAGATGGAAAACATGGAAGCATGGAAGGACACCGTCTTCTCTTACGGCAAATATAATAAGTAAAAATAGCATTTTTGAGCGATTTTCGCTCAAAAATGCATTGATTTTAACGTGCAGGGGGCCCTATGCCCCCTACACACGCCCCCGCTACTCTATCTCGTAAGATGGCAGCATAGTTTTTTGACAGACTGAAAAATCCCGAATTCTCCTTCCGAGAATTCGGGATTTTATTTCAGAAACTCTTAATAACTTCGGGAGTGATATTTTCCAGCAGCGCCATAACCATATCTACCGTGGCCTCAAAATCGAAACCGGAACTGATGCAGGTGGTGGAGTGGGCGTAGCGGACGGGGACGCCGGCCACAACCGCGGGAGCGCCGCAAAGAGCGGTCTGGATGGAAGCGGCATTGTTTCCGCCGCCGCGGCGTACAGCCTCCTGAACGGGAATACCCTTTTCCTCGGCCAAATCCAGAACATAGCGCTGGAAACGGGGGGCGCAAATTGCGGAAACATCCATGTGGCGGAACATGGGGCCTTTCTTCAGCGCGGTCTGCACAGCCCAGCTCTCAACAAAGGTATCGTCGGCAGGGCAGCCTTCCATAACAATGGCTGCATCGGGGCGGATGCGGTTAACGGTTACTTTGCTGTTTCTGGGGCCAAGCTCCTCCTGAGTGGAGAGCACGGCAACTACGTCGCAGGGCAGCTCCTTGCCCTCAAGACGCAGCAGAGCCTCTATCATGGCGGCGCAGCCTATGCGGCAGTCGAAGGCCTTGCCGAACATAAGGTCGCGCTCTCTGTCATAATAAAAAGTATCTGCGGGAACAACGGGTTCGCCAATGCGGATATGGAAATTGGTTTTGGCGTCCTCCATGTCGGTTGCGCCTATGTCTATAACCATGGCGTCCATTTCAAGGGCGGGACTCTGTTTTTCCGCGGCGCTCATATAGTGGACGGGCTTTGCCGCAATAACGCCGGGGATGTATTCGCCCAGGGCGTTTCTAACCATCACTCTGGAGGAAACGGGGGCGTTCTTGTTCCAGCCGCCAAGGGGCAGGAAGGCCAAAGTGCCGTTGGGCTTTATATGCTGAATGATGAAGCCAACCTCGTCGGAATGGGCATCCAGCATCAAAATGGGCTTATTGCCCGTGTTCTCTTTTCTGTAAAAATAGAGGTTGCGGAGAAAATCCTCCTCCAAACGGCCTGCGCCGGAGAAATATTTTCTTGCAACAGCCACAACGGCGTCCTCAAAACCGGAAGCGCCGGGGGCATCGGAAAGCTCCTGCATAAGAGCGAGGGAACGGTCATCCATACTTGTGTCCTCCCATGAATTTGATGAGCTTGATTATAGCATAATGGGGGCAAGAATAGCAATCCCCCCCCAATGCTTTTCCGATATATGGCAGCTTTTGCAAGATTGAAAAATTGAGCAATTTGTGCTATGGTTGGGTTAGCCTGAACGATATAATCCGAAGTGCGTTTCTAAGCGCATATGCGTTGACATTGCTGCGTTGTCGACTTTTGAAGGGCGAAAGCCCATCTGCAAGTCGACGCCTTGCACTGCCTTAGCATATGAGCTTAGAAATCTCCGACACCACGGGTGGGGATTTTAGTGTCAGGCAAAATTGAATGATGCAGGTGGGCTGTCG
>JAFYUG010000374.1 GCA_017558545.1 Oscillospiraceae bacterium
AAGTTATGCGTAATCCCTACCCTTATCCCCCAGTCACCTTCGGTGACAGCCCCCTTGGAAAGGGGGCCTTTAAAGGCTTCTCCTTGAGGAGAAGCTGTCACGCGAATGCGTGACTGATGAGGTGTCCTTTGCTTAAAACTAACTCTGTGCATACACCTCATCCGCTTCGCTATCGCTCAGCACCTTCTCCTCAAGGAGAAGGCTTTAAATATGAAAAATCCCGAATTCTTTCGAACTCGGGATTAATTTATCACTCGCTTTTCCAGCTGAAAGGCTTGGCATTTTTAAATCTTCTGAATGCACCGGCGGCGGTGGCTATGAGCACATCCGGCTCGCGGGTATCAAACATCTCCGCTCTCACATGAATAACGCTGCCGCCGGCCATGGAAATGGTGCTGCGAACGGCCAAAGTGCCGTCGGCAGGACAGGGGCGCAGATAGCTCACGTGCAAATCTATGGTTGGGCTGAGGGTATCCACAAGGGCGATGGTGGTGATGCCCATGGCGGTATCCATCATGGTGGCGATAATGCCCCCATGGATAACTCCGTTGGGGTTAACCTCCCAAGGCTTGGCCTCAAAACCAATGATAGTGCACATATCTGAGCAGCTGCAAGCCAGCAGCTTGGGGTCTATCATACCGGCCACGGTGTTTTTTCTCTCCTCGGCACCTTCCGCCAAAAGCCTTTCAATTTTTTCGCAAAGCTGGCAATTATCCATTTTTTCCTCCGCCAATATTTATTACTCTTATTTTATCCCCATTATTCTTTTCGCGCAACAAAAAATTTATGCCCCCGCGTTGCAAAGCCGGACAAGATATTATATAATGTATTCTAATATTTCAATGGGAGGTAGCAAAAATGGCCTGCACCCACAATGACTATCTGAGAATGTATGAAGAGCGCCGCGCCACCTTGCAGGAATGCCTTGACCTTATCAAGAGCGGCGACATTATCTGGTGCTCCAATAACTATAACGAGCCCTCCACCCTCTTCGAGCATCTCCACGAGATTGCTCCCAGAGTTGAGGATGTGCTGGTCTACAAAAGCCGCATCCGCCGCTACCCCTTCATGGTAACCCCCGGTATGGACGGCCACATCAACTTCGCCAACTACTTCTACGGCCCTGCCTATAAGGAAGCCCACAAGCTCCTCAACTGCACCTTTGTGCCCATTGACCTGCCCTCTTACTACCGCAAGGTCAGCGCAAGACAGCCCTGGACCATCTTCACCGCTCAGGTCAGCCCCATGACCGAGGACGGCAGGTTCTACGTTGGCATGAACCAGACCTTTGAGTCCGACCTTGTCCGCGACGCCATCGAAGGCAAAAAGACCATCATTCTGGAGGTTAACCCCAACCTCACATGGATGCGCGGCGCTGTAAGCATCCCCGTGGAAGCCGTCACCAAGCTCTTCGAGGTGAATACCCCCGAGGATGTAACGCCCCCCATAGTATGCACCGATGACGAAATCGCCATTGGCCGCACCTGCGCCGACATTATCTCCGATGGCGACACCATTCAGATGGGCATAGGCGGCATCCCCAACGCCATAGGCAACTTCCTCATGGACAAGCGTGATCTCGGCCTCCACACGGAGCAGTTCACCTCCTCCATGGCGGATCTCATCAAGGCCGGCGTTATCACCGGCGAGAGAAAGGTTTTCGACAAGGGCGAGCACGTTGGCGTATTTGCCGACGGCACCCATGAGCTTTATGAATATCTCTCCAATAACCCCCAGTGCATCCTGAAGCCCGGCCCCGAGGTGGTCAACCCCTTCAACATCGCCCGTCAGGACCACATGGTCAGCATAAACACCTGCATAGAAATGGACCTCACCGGTCAGATTTGCGCCGAGAGCATAGGCCCTGTGCAGTATAGCGGCTCCGGCGGCGGCTTCTGCTTCACCCTTGGCGCTTACTACGCCGAGCACGGCAAGGGCATCATGACCCTCACCAGCCGCACCAAGAAGGGTATGCCCAAAATCAAGGCTCAGCTTACCCCCGGCGCCATAGTCACCCACCCCAGAAACTATGTGGACTATGTTGTAACGGAGTACGGCGCAGTGCGCCTCAAGGGCACCAACATAAAGGAGAGAGCGCAGGCTCTTATCTCCATCGCCCACCCCGACGACAGAGCCGAGCTCACCAAAGCCGCAAGAGAGCTGTTTTATTTTTGATACATTATAAGACCTTCCCCTGGGGGAAGGTGGCTGCCCGAAGGGCAGACGGATGAGGGAGGAATATTCGAAGATTAAGATTTTTATCCCTCATCAGTCAGCTGCGCTGACAGCTGTCTCGCTGCGGCTCGGTCACGCCGCGGCTCTGACATGCC
>JAFYUG010000375.1 GCA_017558545.1 Oscillospiraceae bacterium
CCCCCTCCGGGGGGAGCTGTCTGCGAAGCAGCGGGCGGACACACAGGTCCGCCCCTACGGAGGGGCAAGGTTTGGTTCTAAAGCCCCCCTTTCCAAGGGGGGGGAAGCCTTGCGAAGCAAGGCAGGGGGGATAAAGCTGAAAGTCAGCTTCTATTTAAGTTATGCGTAATCCTTACCCTTATCCCCCAGTCACCTTCGGTGACAGCTCCCTTGTCGGTGCGTTAAGAAAACATGCCGGTGGCATGTTTTTAGCAACCGACCGCAGCGGCTATGCCGCGAGGAGGGAAGTACGTGGCTTCTGCCAATGTTTAAAGCCCCCCCTTTTCAAGGGGGCCTTTAAATGCTCTCACTTCTTCAGCGTCAGGGAGAACACAAATTCCGTTACGCCGTCGCGGCTGGTGACGGCAATATCCTCGCCGTGGCTGCCTATGATGGTCTTAACGATATAAAGCCCAAGACCTACCCCGTCCCTATCCATGCTGCGGGAGCGGTCGGACTTATGGAATCTCTCGAAAATCAGGGGCAAATCCTCTTCGGGGATGGTGTCGCCCACATTTTTAACGCTGACATATGCCTTGGTTCCCTGCTTGAAGAGGCTGAGGGACAGCACGCTGCCCTCGTAGGCAAACTTGACGGCGTTTTCCAAAAGATTATATATAACCTGATTGATGGAGTCCCTGTCGCCGCAGACCATCATGCCGTCATCGGGGACGGACACATCCACATCCAGGGATTTATCCACAATATTCTTTTCAAAAATAAGGAGAGTTTCCACCAAAACCTCCCTCACATCGAAGGAGTTTTTCCTGATTTCCTCGGGACCCTGACTCTGCATACGGCTGAGAGAGAGCATACGGCGCACAAGGCGGTTAAGGCGCTTGGTCTCGGCAGATATGGTTTCAAGATACCTTCTCTGGCTCTCGGGGGGAATAGTGCCGTCCAAAATACCGTCGGCAAAGCCGGAAATGGTGGTCATGGGGGTTTTCAGCTCATGGGAAACGTTGGCCAAAAAGTCGCTGCGGCGTATGTCCGCCTGCTCAAGGCTCTCGGCCATTTGGTTGAAGGAGGCGGCCAGTGCGCCGATTTCGTCGTGGCGGTCATCGCCGGAAACGCGGACGGAAAAGTCGCCGTGGGCAAAGCGGCGGGAGGCAAGAGCCATCTCGTGTATGGGCTGAGCCTGACGCCTTGCGGCTATAAAGCTTATTATGAGGCTTATAGCCATAATTATGAGTGTGGACACGATAAATATATCAAAAAGAGTGTTCCACACATATATGAGCTGGGAGGCGTTGGAGGATGAGAAAACATAGCCCATCACCTGCCCCGTTCCACCGACTATGGGCAGCGCCGCCACATAGTGAGTCTCGGGGTAAAAGCTGCCCAGATTGCCCAGCTGGCTATAACTGCCGGTGGAGGCAAGGGCGGAGATTATGGCGGGGTCTATGCTGCTGCCTAGATGGTGGCAGCGGAGGTCGCTGTCGGAGCAGCTGATAACAGTGCCCTTCAAATCAGTAATTATATACTGGTTTCCTGAAGTCTTGCTGAGAGCGGAGAGCACCATGCGGAAGGAAAAGTCTCCAATATAGCCGGTTTGGGAGTAGGCCGTGGCAAAAACAGAGACCTCTTCAACGTTTTGCTCAATGCTATGCTTGCGCTCGGAGAGCATGTAGCTCCTGCCGAAGCCCAAAAAGGACGCGCCCAGTATGAAAAAGGCCAAAAGAACAACCGACGCCGCAATTATGAAGTTTTTGAAAAAATAACTACGCATAGTTGTCCAAATCCTTTTACCTTTTTGGCTCCCCCCTCCGGGAGGAGCTGGCGCACAGCAGCGGGCGGACACACAGGTCCGCCCCTACGGAGGGGCAAAGTTTGCTTCTAA
>JAFYUG010000376.1 GCA_017558545.1 Oscillospiraceae bacterium
ACAGCATTTATCAGATAATCTTTAACCTTGCCGAAAATGCCGTTAAATATAATGTGCAGGGCGGAAAAGTTTACATAAAACTTATGAAAGAAGACTCTGAAGCTGTTTTGAAGGTGGAAGATACGGGCATAGGCATACCTGAAGATGATGTTAAGCATATTTTCTCCCGTTTCTACCGCGTTGATAAAGCTCGCTCCAGAGAAGCAGGAGGCAGCGGACTTGGCCTTAGCATAGTCCATGATGCAGTTAATAGCTTCGGAGGCAGAATATCTGTTCATCCCGGAGAAAAGAGCGGCAGCTGCTTTGAAGTCAGATTCCCTCTTGCGGAAGAGGAGGCTGCCCATGTATAAGAAAATTATTGCATTGATTCTCTTGGGGGCCATACTCCTTTGCGGCTGCTCTCCCTCGGGCAGAGGCAATTCCTCTGATCTTGCGGCGGTTTATAGAGTGAACACCAAGCTGGGCGGCGGCCTTGTCAAAGAATATATAAGCGTAGATACAAAAGAGCCTCTCATAGATGAATTGGTGGATGCTCTCAACGGCAAAAGTGTAAACATCGAATATGCCAGCGCTTTTCCAGAAAATATTGTAATCCTTGATGCCAAGCTTTCCAAAGGTGTTCTCACCGTTGAGATGAGCTGGAAATATCTCGTGGCAACGCACTTGGAGAAGCTTATTGCTCAAAGCGCCATTGTACTCACTATGTCTGCGGTGGATGAGGTCTGCTATGTGGATATAGTCTGCAGCGGCACCACTATTGCAGAAGGTCTCACCGTGGAAATGATAGCGGAGAGCGACGGCGTGTGTCATGAATACTTCCGCTCTTTGAAGCTTTATCTTCCCGATGAAGAGGGAGGTGCCCTTCGTCCCCAAACTATAATTAAGCCGGATAATGCTGCGGAAACCTTGCAGGAAACCATGCTTAAGGAAATCTTCATCAATCTTGGCCGAGGCATGGAGAGTACGGAAATTTTGTCTGTAAGCAACATAGATGGCCATTGCAAGATAGATTTATCTCAGGATTTCTATGGAGCGGTGGGCGGAGAACTGTCCGGCGAAATGGTGATTTACTCTATAGTGAACAGCCTTTGCCGCATACCCGGCGTTGAGAAAGTTACCCTTACAGTTGAAGGCATGGATGTTGAAAGCTACGGTGAATTCAAAACCGTTTGGCCTCTCGAAGGCGACTCGGCCTATATAAATTACGGAGGAACAACATGAGTTTTTGGCCTGTTCCGGATGTTATGAAAGATAACATCTATCAGATAGCCCCAAGAATGTTCAAAAATAGAGGCATAAACTTCATTTTGCTGGATGTTGATAACACCATTGCCCCCTATACTGTTTCCGAGGCCTCTCCAAGGCTTATTGCATGGGTGAAAACCATGAAGGAGGCGGGGCTGGAGCTTTTCATCCTCAGCAATAATAAGGGCAATCGTCCTGCTGTTTTTGCCGAGGAGCTGGGGCTTGAATATGTGAACAAGGCTTGGAAGCCCTTCACTAAAATTGCCAAAGAGGTCCTCTCTGAAAAGGGCATAAATCCTGCCAATACTGCCGTTATAGGCGACCAGATTTATACGGATACCTGCTGCGGAAAGTGGATAGGCGCTTTCACAGTTTTGGTGCACCCCATAGAATTTTCAAATATATGGCTCAAGCTTCGTTATTGGCTTGAATTCCCATTCAGACTAACTTATAAATGGAGATTTGAAAAATGATGAATATTAAGAAGATACAGTCCAAGCTCAAGGAAGCCAATCTGGACGCAATAGTCCTCTTTTCCGATGAAAATACCCGCTATGCATCCTCTTTCCATTTCAGCGATGGCGCAGTGGTTGTCACCCGCGATAAAAGCTGGCTTTTGACCGATAGCCGCTATATTGAAGCAGCGGGCAATGAAGCAAAGTGCGATGAAATTATCTGCTTCGGTGGAGATATGCCCCTCACTGAGTGGGTCAAAACCGCTCTTGCAGGCTGCAGTAAAATAGGCGCCGAGGATGATAGACTTGCCTATTCCCAGTGGAATCGCTGGGAGCAGATTATTGGCTCCAAGCTTACTCCTGCTCAGAAGATTATGGACTCTCTCCGCTCTCAGAAGGAGCAGTGGGAGGTGGATTGCATCGTAGCTGCCCAGCGCATTGCGGAAACCGCCCTTGACCAAGTGCTGGGTATCATTCGCCCCGGTATGCGCGAGCGCGACATTGCCGCTGAGCTTACCTACAGAATGATGCTCCTTGGCGGCGAGGGCAACAGCTTTGACCCCATAACCGTAACCGGCGCCAAAACCAGCATGCCCCACGGCGTACCCGGCGACGAAATCGTCAAGGAAGGCGATTTTATCACTCTTGACTTCGGCTGCCTGAAAAATGGCTATTGTTCCGATATGACCCGCACCGTTGCTGTAGGCAGCGCAAGCGATGAGATGAAGAAGGTTTACTACACCGTTCTTGAAGCTCAGGAAGCAGGTATTGCCAAGGCTCGTCCCGGTGTTTCCGGCAGAGAAATCCACATGGCTGCCGCCAATGTAATTGCCAATGCAGGTTATGGCCGGTATTTCGGCCATGGCTTTGGCCATAGCCTTGGACTTCTTGTCCACGAATCTCCCTCTGCTAACCCCAATAACACCTCTCCTATGCCCGAAGGCGCCGTTATTTCCGCTGAGCCCGGTATCTATATCCCCGGCAAGTTTGGCGTTCGCATTGAGGATATGCTCTATCTCACCGGAGAGGGCAATGTTAACCTCACCAAGGCAAGCAAGGAGCTTATCATACTCTGATAGATAATTTGTGGAGGAATTTCCATGAAGATATTTGTTCCCGGCAGAACAGAAATAATCGGCAACCATACCGACCATCAGCTTGGACGGGTTATTGCCAGCGCTGTTAAACCCGGCATGACCGCAAATTGCAGAGCCTTTTCAGGCCTTTCCGCCAAGGTTACAAGCGGCGGCAGACGCCCCATGATTTTGGATCTCAGCGACCTTTCTCCAAGAGAAGGGGAAACCGGAACAACCTCCGGCCTCATTCGCGGAATGTGCTGTGCCATTAAAAACAGAGGCTATGAGATTGGCGGCTTTACCGCTGAGGTCAACAGCAAGCTGCGCTCAGGCGGCGGACTCAGCTCCTCCGCAGCCTTCTGCGTATTGATGGGACGCATTATCAGCCATCTTTATAACGGCGGAGAAATAGACCCCGTTACCGTGGCCAAGTGTGCTCAGGAGGCGGAAAATATTCATTTCGGCAAGCCCTCCGGTCTTATGGACCAGTTGGCCTGCGCCATAGGCAAGGGCGTATACATAGATTTCCTCACGGGTGAGATAGCCTCCATAGACTGCGACTTTTCCTCCATGGGGCTCACCCTTTGCCTTACCGATACCGGAGGAAGCCACGCAGGCCTCACTGCCGACTATGCGGCAATAAGAGAGGATATGAACCTTGCCGCAGCTTCCTGCGGAAAAGAAGTTCTTGCTTATGTAAACCGAGAAGAGTTTGAAAGGCAGAGCTTTGAAAAGGAAATTGTCCGCTCTCGCGCTGAGCATTTCTTCGATGAAAATGAGCGCGTGCCTCTTATGCGCGAGGCTATGGAGAAGGGCAATGCCCATGAGTGCATAGGCCTTATGAACCTTTCCGGCCGCTCTTCCGAAGAGAAACTTAAAAATATCCGCTGCGATGCAGGAGATGACCGCCTTGAGAAGGGCTTAGAACTTTCCGGAAAGCTTCTTGAAGGCAAGGGCGCATGGCGCGTTCATGGCGGCGGCTTTGCAGGCTGCGTACAGGCTCTTGTGCCCAGCGACTATTTTGAAGAGTACGCAAAGGCTATGGACGCAAGCTTCGGCGCAGGTAGTTGTTTCAAGATTATGTAAACATAAACCCCTTTTTTAGGAGGGAACACATGAACGGATTTAAGCTTAAAAACAATATGCTCTTGGGCGTGGCCTCCTCTGCCACTCAGATAGATGGCGGAGATTTTAACCATAGCTGGAACGATTGGTATGCCCAGGGCCGCATAAAAGATGGCTCTGACCCTGCCATTGCCGCTCAGCATACAAAGTATTGGCGTGAAGATTTTCAGCTGCTGGGAAAGCTCGGAGTTAAGTCCTATCGCATGAGCATTGAGTGGGCGGAGATAGAACCTCGGGAAGGTGAATTTGATGAAAATGCCATAGCAAGGGTCAAGGATGAAATCATGCTCCTGCTGGATTTGGACATTCAGCCTCTTGTAAGACTTCATCATTTCACCAATCCCATGTGGTTTGAAGAAAAGGGC
>JAFYUG010000377.1 GCA_017558545.1 Oscillospiraceae bacterium
AATGGGTGAGGTTCGTCTTTCCACACCCGGCGGATGTGAGCTGGGCAGCAGGCCCATTGATCTTCATTTGAAAGCTTTGGAAGCCTTGGGCGCAAAGATTGCGCAGGAAGGCGGAGAGGTCTATTGCAAGGCTAATAAGCTTATTGGCACCCATATTAATTTGGATTTCCCAAGTGTTGGTGCAACGGAAAATATAATGCTTGCCGCTTGTTCCGCTTATGGGGAAACAGTTATTACAAACGCGGCTAAGGAGCCGGAAATTGAAGACCTGCAAAAATTTCTTAATGCCAAAGGCGCGGAAATCGAAGGCGCAGGCAGCTCCGTTATAAGGATAAAGGGTTTCAAACTAAAAGAATATGTTTGTCATGAGATCATGCCTGACCGCATAGTTGCATCAACCTATCTCTGCGCCGCAGCAGCGGCAGGGGGAGAAGTTAAGGTTGAAAATGTAATTCCATCTCATTTTTCTACTGTTGCATCTTCTCTTAGTGCAATGGGTTGTGATATAACTATTAATGAAAGAGCGGTACATATTCAAAGAAACGCCGGATTAAAGGCTCTTAGACCCGTTATAACAAGACCATATCCCGGATTTCCCACAGATGCGCAGGCTCTTTTGATGGCTGCATGTCTGAAGGCAGAAGGCACAAGTGTCTTTGTTGAGAATATTTTCGAAAGCAGATATGGTCATGTTCCCGAAATGCGCAGACTTGGGGCGGATATACGCACCGAAGGCCGTGTGGCCATGGTTATGGGCATTGAGGAACTGAAGGGCGCTCCTGTTAATTCCTGCGATTTGCGCGGTGGTGCAGCCTTGATCCTTGCAGGACTTTCTGCAAAAGGAGAAACAAAGGTTTTTGATATAGGCCATGTTGAACGAGGATATGAGGACATAGCCGGCGACCTGAGCCGTTTGGGCGCCGAGATAAAAAAGGAATAAAATTACTGATTTATAGAGATTTCCGTTAGTCAGTATGCAACTAATATACGAAAGAGGGATAAAATTGCCTCCTAAAAAGCAGAAAAACAAACATAGCATATTTTTCGCACCCCTTGCTTTTGCATTGGTGTGTGCAGCTTTGATATTTGTTCTTGGTGTTTTCTTTCAGGTTAAGACCATAGAAGTGAAGGGCAATAGCTTTTATACCGATAACGAAGTAGCAGAAGCATCTGGTGTTGCTATTGGCGATAACCTTTTCTTCATTAACCGCTTTTCCGCAGCCAGCCGAATTTTTGCAAAGCTTGCTTATGTTGAAGGCGTATCTATTGATAGAAAGCTCCCCGGAAGCCTTATAATTGACCTTGTAGAGAGCGAGGCCATTGCCTGTGTAGAAACGGACAACGGATTATGGGCTGTGGATAGATCCTGCAAACTTCTGTCCAAGGTCAGCACTGCTGACGCAGCCGCTCTTGTTCGCGTTAAAGGTTTTTCCATTGAAAATCCTGTGCAAGGTGAAGTTATTGTAATCCCCGGAGAGGATGCATCTGCTGTTAATTATCTCTCCGATATGCTGCGCCAGATTTCCGCGCTCAATCTTCGCCAAAGCGTTGAGTATATTGATATGAGCAATGTTTCTTCTGTGAAAATGGATTATCTTGACCGCTTCACGGTTATTTTGGGCTCTTATGATAATATTCCCTATAAGTTCCAGCTTATGATTGCCGCTGTGAACGGACTTCAAAGCGGAGACTGCGGAACTTTGGATCTTTCAATTGATGAGGCAGCCCACCTCACTTATGATTAATTTCAAAAAAGGTATACATAATATTTCTAAAAGGCATTGACCTTATAGGAAAAATGTATTAAAATAAAATGAAATAATTTGTAAAACCCGGAAAAACTCCGTAATCGATAAAAATATGTTAGGGAGGCAAACAGATATGTCATACGTTCCTGATAATGGCGGCGAAAATGTTGTTAATCTTAAGGTGATTGGTGTCGGCGGCGCCGGCAACAACGTTGTTAACCGCATGGTTAGCTCTTCTGCAAAGGGCGTAGAATTCATTGCAGTAAATACCGATAAGCAGGCTCTCGTGGTTTCTTCTGCTGATCAGAAAATCCAGATCGGCGAGAAGCTCACCCATGGTCAGGGTGCAGGCTCCGACCCCAAGGTTGGCAAGAACTCTGCCGAGGAAAGCCGCAACAATATAGCCAAGGCAATTGAAGATGCCGACATGGTATTCATCACCGCCGGTATGGGCGGCGGCACCGGCACCGGTGCAGCTCCTATTGTTGCTGAAATTGCCAAGGAAGCCGGAAAGCTCACCGTTGGCGTTGTTACCAAGCCCTTCTCCTTCGAAGGCAAGCGTCGTATGGATCAGGCCAAGCGCGGCATCGAAGAGCTGCTGGCTAAAGTTGATAGCCTTCTCATCATCCCCAACGATCGTCTGAAGTATGCAACTGACCAGAAGGTCACCTTTGCCAATGCTTTCGAAATCGCTGACGATGTTCTCAAGCAGGCTGTTATCTCCATTTCTGACCTCATTAAGAACACCGGCTTCATCAATCTGGACTTTGCCGACGTTACCACCATCATGAAGGATGCAGGCTTTGCTCACATGGGCGTTGGTACCGCAGTTGGCAAGGGCAAGGCCGAAGAGGCTGCCCGCATCGCTGTTTCCAGCCCTCTGATGGAAACCTCCATCGATGGCGCAAGAGGCGTTCTCATCAACATCACCGGCTCTGCCGACATGGGTCTTGAAGATGTTGAAGCTGCTGCAACTCTTGTTCAGGAAGCTGCTCATCCCGATGCCAACATCATCTTCGGTGCAACCTTCGACGATGCTATGGAAGATACCATCCGTGTCACCGTTATTGCAACCGGTTTTGATGACAAGAACAACAAGGTTGAGGCTGCTGCTCCCGTTCAGCAGGCTGCTCCTGTTGAAGCTCAGCCCGTACAGCCCGCAGAGCTCTTCACCGCTGCCACCCAGATGGCACAGCAGGCAGAACCCGAAAAGGCAGCTGCTGACGAAGATCCCTTTGATAGCATCTTCAAAATTTTCAACAGCAAATAATTTGCAATATGTAAATATTAAACCACGGCGAGTGAAATACTTTGCCGTGGTTTTTTACAATTAGAAACAAAAGGAGAGAGGAAAGATGAATGTTCTTCAGCAAATAAATAGTTGGCCCATTTATCTTATTTGCGGACTTATAATTTTGTTCGTTCTTATTATGAGTGCCTTTTTCATGATCAGAGCATGGCGAGCAGGTCTCGCAATCGGAATAGACGGAGCTAAGCTCCGCCGCGCAGTAGTATCCAGCATTAGCTTCACTCTTATACCCAGTATAAGCATTCTTTTGGGTGTTATCGCTCTCAGCGGCTCTTTGGGTGTTCCTCTGCCTTGGGTGCGCCTTAGTGTTATCGGTGCTCTGCACTATGAAACCAGCGTTGCTGATATAGCCGCAAGAGCAATTGGCCTCAGCGGACTTAACGGCGCGGAAATGACCCTCAGCGCTTTCACCACTATTGCTCTTGTTATGAGCGCGGGTATAATTTGGGGCATGGTATTAACTGTGTTTTTCAATAAGCGCTATACTAACCGTCTTAGCTCTCCCAAGAAGAAAAGCGAGGGGGGAAAAGGTTTTGGAGATGTTGCCATGGTTGCCATGTTTATAGGTCTTGTTGCAGCCTATGTTGGCAGCTATGTGGGCACTTTCACTTCCACCGGCAACTTTGTTCCCCTTGTTGTTTTGGTGGTCAGTGCTCTTTCTATGGCTTTGTTTACATACCTCAGCGAGAAGAAGAATATAACATGGCTTGAAAACTTCTCCGTTGCAGCAAGTATGCTCATCGGTATGGCAGCCTCCATTGCGGTAGGCGCTATTATATAAGGAGGTGCAGAGTATGGATAAGAATACTTTCTTCGAGAAATATAATGCTCGCACCCATGTATATGGCCGCGTTGGTCTCATAATCGGCCTTATTCTTATGATGGGCTTTCCCTTTGCCATGGGTATGGTGCTCCATGCAATGCCTGATATGAAGGCTTTCTGGAAAGGCTTTTTGCAGGTTGCCGTTGTTTATATCCCCAGCTGCGCAGTTGAGTTTTTGATTTATACTCCCATGATGGGCTCCGGCGGCAGTTATCTTGCATTTATCACCGGCAATCTTATCAATATGAAAATCCCCTGCATGATGAACGCAAAGGAGATTACAAAGGCCGAGGCAGGCACTCCCGAAAGCGAAATCGTGGCAACGCTGTCCATTGCCGCATCCGCAATGACCACCACCGCTGTCATTGCTGTTGGCGTACTGCTTTTGATACCTCTCCAGCCTGTGCTTTCCAATCCTATTCTTGCTCCCGCCTTTGATAATGTTGTTCCCGCCCTTTTCGGCGCTCTTGCTTATCAGTATTTCCGCAAGGGCATCAAGATTGTGGCTATTCCTCTTGTTGTAATGTGCGCTATGTTTGTTGCCGTGCCTTCTCTTATCGGCAGTGTTGGATTTATGATTATCCCCAGCGGTGCTATGGCAATTGGCATAGGCTATGTGCTTTGGAAAAGAGAACGCAAAAAGGAAAATGAATAATATGCTGAACAGAGAGAGTTAAAAACTCTCTCTGTTTTTTTCATGGAATAAAAAGGTGAATATATGCTTATTATTTCCCAAGGTGGTTTTATTGAATGGAAAGATTCTTTTTCTGGGCGAAAAAGTTATTAAGGAATATTTGAAGCATCATGTTTCAAGAGCATCCGCGGCCTTGGCATATTTTCTTATGCTTACGGTGTTTCCGCTTTTAATTTGTCTTTACGCCATGCTAGGAAATTTGTTCCCCTCAGCGCAGGAGCTTTCCGGCCTCCTCAGAGGCTTTTTGCCCGTGGCAACTGTTGATATAATTATGGAATTTCTCGGCTATGTAAGCGCTAATTCAAGCCTCAGAATGGTGTCCGTTGCTCTTGTTGCAATGGCCACAAGCTCAGCTGCGGGATTTAGAATAATAGATAAGCTTTTGTTTGAACTAAGGGAGCATAAGGTGGGGAAGGGGATGATTCCTTTCGCATTTTCATTTCTATTCTCCCTTGTTTTCCTTGCGGCATTATATTTATCCGCAGTTTTGATGGTAAGCGGAGGATGGTTTATATCCTTTGCAGATAAATATATTAAGGGCTTGAACATATCCCAAAGTTGGGAATGGTTTAGGTTTATTATCCTTTTTATGCTGCTTTATGTGATGATTATGGGTGTCTATAAGGTGTGCTCTCCAAGGGGCAGGGAAGTGATACTTGTTCCGGGTGCATTTTTCGCCGCTGTTGCTACTGTGCTTATAAGCATACTATTTTCGTGGTTTATAGGTTTAAGCGTGAAATATCCCCTTGTTTATGGGTCTCTTGCCAGCGTTATGATAATGATGTTTTGGCTATATATCTGCGGGAATATTGTTTTTATAGGTGGGCTTATAAATATCGGCTTAGAAGGGCTTATTCAATCAGGTGAATCTCATTAACAGAAACCTCAAAGGCTGTCTTTTTGAAAGCTTCTCCCTCAATAAGCTTTGTGTATTGCCTGCTTTGTATTCGCCCGCTGATAGCAACGCAATCTCCAACATCCCAATCTGCCGCCTCACGAGCTTTCAGTCCCCAGGCAATGCAGGGGAGATAGTCGCTTCGGCCATAGCGGCGGTTAACGGCTATCATAAGGTCGCATATTTCTCTGCCCATTGGAGTTAGACGAAGAGAGGGCTTTTTGCAGATTGTGCCTTTAAGCTCAATAGTATTTTCGTCCTCGCCCTTCTCAAAAAGCATTACCGATGCCAAAACGGTTAAAATAAGCTTTGGTCCAATATCCGTTTTATTGTTGAATGAGCGAAGAGAGCCTTCTATGTATATCTTGCAATCTTCCTCAACCTCAAGCTCGTCCAAAAGGGTGGAACGGGCAAGAATATTTATAGTGTCGCATACGCCGGATAAACGCATAATTTCAAGGGGAAATTGATAAAA
The DNA here is from genome assembly GCA_017558545.1 of Oscillospiraceae bacterium. GTDB lineage: Bacteria > Bacillota > Clostridia > Oscillospirales > Oscillospiraceae > SIG459. The sequence goes on from JAFYUG010000377.1 coordinate 5,945, forward strand.
ATCTTCTCCCTTTGCCGAATGGGAATAGCGGGGCACTTCTTTCATTATTCCGCGTAATATGCAACGGTTATTTACAGTAATTTCATCCATTTGCTCACCTCGTAAATGATTAATAACTCTAAGCCAAAGAGCATTTACTTGATGATATTCTTGAAGATGTAATTTTATGTTTTGTAGTAATTGAAATTTATTAATATATCTGCTATCATATAGGATATAAAAATAATGCAAAGGAGTTTTCCTATGGAACTTAAAGATATTCTCTCCAAGTGTGACCACACTCTGCTGCGTCAGGATTGCACCTCCTCCGAAATCATGGAGCTTTGCGATCAGGGCATTAAATATGGCTGCGCCAGCGTTTGCATTCCTCCTGCCCATGTTGCAGGCGCAAAGCGCTATGTTGGCAATAAGCTGGCTATCTGCACCGTTATCGGCTTCCCCAATGGTTATATGACCTCTGCAGTTAAGGCTGCCGAGACCGCCGATGCCGTCGCCCACGGCGCCGATGAAATCGACATGGTTATCAATATCAGCATGGTTAAGGATCGCTGCTGGGATGCCGTTCTGGCCGATATTAAGGCTGTTCGCGCCGCTTGCCCCGGCAAGATTATGAAGGTTATCATCGAAACCTGCCTGCTCACCGATGAGGAAAAGATTAAGCTCTGCGAAATCGTAAATGAGTCCGGCGCTGAGTATATCAAGACCTCCACCGGTTTCTCCACCGGCGGCGCAACCTTCGCCGATGTTGAGCTTATGCGCGCTCATAGCGCTGAGCATGTTAAGGTTAAGGCCTCCGGCGGCATCAGCTCTCTTGAAGATGCTGAAAAGTTCATTTCTCTTGGCGCTGAGCGCCTTGGCACCAGCCGCATCGTTAAGATTGCCATGAGCCAGGAAGTTCCTGCAGATACCTATTAAGTTTAATTAAAATATAAAAGACGAGGGGCAACCCTCGTCTTTTTTTGTATGTTATCTGCATTGATTTTTCCACATATTTCCCGTATAATCGACAAGCTTGATTAAAAAGAAATATTTGGAGGATAAATCATGTCTCACGAAACTAAAAAAATGGCCAATCCCGGCCCTCTCGGCCTTCTTGGCTTTGGTATGACTACTGTACTTCTCAACCTGCATAACGCAGGCTTCCTGCCCCTTTCCATCGTCATCGTTGCTATGGGTATCGCCCTTGGCGGTCTTGCCCAGATTATCGCCGGTATCCGTGAGCTTTGCCAGGGTAACACCTTTGCAGGCACCGCTTTCACCGCTTACGGCCTCTTCTGGTGGTCTCTCGTTCTCATTTGGACCAATCCCTTTGCCGAAGCTGGCATCGAAAACGGCAGCAAGGTTGCTATTGCCTGGTATCTGCTTCTCTGGGGCGTTTTCACCCTCTTCATGTTCATCGGCACTCTGAAGCATAACCGCGCAACTCAGGTCGTTTTCGGCTCTCTCACCGTGCTCTTCATGCTCCTTGCTCTCGGTGATTTCACCGGCGTTCACGCCATCACCACCGTTGCAGGCTATGTTGGCATCTTCTGCGGCCTTTCCGCTATTTATAGCGCCATGGGTCAGATTCTCAATGCTGAATACGGTAAGAGAGTTCTTCCTCTCGGCTAAGATAATTACTAAGATAATTACATAGAAAAATCCGTTTTCCAAATTAGGAAAACGGATTTTTCAGCCTGTCAAAAAACTATGCTGCCATCTTACGAGATAGAGTAGCGGGGGCGTGTGTAGGGGGCAAAGGG
>JAFYUG010000378.1 GCA_017558545.1 Oscillospiraceae bacterium
CTCATGCCCTATGACCTGAACAAGCTCTTCGACGAAGGCTATCTGGACATGGAAATCGGCTTCTGCCAGCTGCCCGATGGCGGTGCAACTCTCGCTAACATCACCGAGATGCCCGGCGTTACCCCCGAAATGTTCGACTTCTGGTTCGCATGGCACGGCCTTGAGGATCTGAGATACAAGGTTTGGGACCGCGAGGATCACTACTTCGCACGTTCCCGCAACCCCGAGAAGGGCAACGACAAGTCTCTCAGCCTGAAGGAGCGTTATTGGGATACCATTCACGATGTAGACGAGAACTGCGGCCTTGGTAAGGAGCACATCCAGATCAACTTCCGTAATCCCGCTGACATCGGCTTCGATCCCGAAAAGCTGAAGGATTTCAAGGGCACCATCGTTTGCGCAGGCAACGAGTATGCTCCTGTTATCATGTGCCACTTCCTCCGTCCCGTTGAGGGCGGCTGCGAGCTGCGCACTCGTTTCTGGTTCGGTTACAGCATCATTGGCGGCAAGCCCGTCAAGGTTCTGCCCGACGGCGTTGAGTTCCCCCTCATCCCCGTACAGGCTCTCCTTGCTCACAACATCAAGGAGTTCGCAAACCTGGCTGCTATCCTGCCCAGCATCTACGAGGAATACAGCCCCGACTTCATCTAAGTCGGAAAAGCTTAACTCAAAACATAACAAAAGCACCGTTCCTTCGGGAACGGTGCTTTTTTAGCCAGTCAAAAAGTTATAAAAATAAGAGTGTCATTGCGAGGAGCTGTAGGCGCTCATGGCAATCCGCATCCTCTAAGACCGACTGTTATTTATGCATTTGCGGCAAAAGTCGAGCATTTTGGAGAACGGATTGCCACACCAGTGTGCGCACTGGTTCGCAATGACGAGGAAATTTTTACTCGGTGCCATCGTAGGGAGCGTCCCCGACGTCCCACATTTTTGGGAACGGTGCTTTTTTATGTGATTTTTACAGGCCGTTGACTATGTTCATGGGCTTTTCACCCTTGATAACTGCGGCAACATTGTTCCAGAAATTGCGGTGAGCGGTGTAGAAAACGCTCTTGGTGGTGCCGGCAATATGGGGGGAGAGCACAACTCTGCGGCACCAAGGCTCGGGCATGGTGAGAATGGGGGAGTCCACGGGAACGGGTTCGGGCTCAATGGTGTCCAGACCTGCGCCGTAGATGGTGCCATTCATGATGGCATCGGCAAGAGCCTGAGTATCAACAACCAAGCCGCGGGCTGCGTTAATAATAATGGCATTGGGCTTCATCATGGCCAAAGTTTCGGCGTTGATGAAGTTGGTGGTGGAGGGAGTTACGGGCACATGGAGAGTGATAATATCGCAGGAGGAGAGAAGCTCTTCCTTCTCCATATAGGTGATGGAGTATGCCTTTTCGGTGGCCTCGTCGGCGCGGAAGGGGTCATAATAGAAAAGCTGGCAGCCGAAGGGGAGAAGGCGCTTTGCAAGCTCTTTGCCGATGGCACCAAAGCCAACAAGACCAATCTTCTTGCCGATAATATCCTCAAGACCGTTTACGATGAATGAGCGCTTGGCCTCGTCCTGTCTGCCGGCACGAACTTCTGCATCGCCCTCAAGAAGGCGGTGCAGGCAAGCCAAAATGAGCATAACGCTGTGCTCAGCAACCTGAGGAGCGTTAACAGCTCTGTTGTTGGAAACGATGACGCCTGCCTTGGCAGCGGCTTCAATGTCGATTACGTTATAAGCAACGCCCTCGGCCTGAATGAACTTCAGCTTGGGCATGGCCTCTATCATCTTTGCGGTGATGGGCAGAATAGAGTCAACAAGGATGGCTTCGGCCTCAGAAAGCTGGGCAATGGCATCTTCCTCGGTGTAGGGCATGGGGATAAAAATAAGCTCCACATCGGCGGGGAACATGGCGGGATCGGAGTAAGTGTCAAAGCGCTTTTTGTCGGTAAGTATTGCTATTTTCATAAACATCCTCCTAAGGAAAAATTAGAATGCATTTTAGAATTTACTTTAGTATATGAAAGTATTATACACATATTAGGGGCATTTGGGAATAGGGAAAATACTATCGAATTTGTAGAAATATTAAGCATAGAAGTATTCAAAATGCACAAGTTTTCAAATAAAAATTGACTATTAGTTCTTTTAATTGTATTATTAAGGAAATTGCAAAGTCAATTCTTTAACATTATTATTATGTGAGGACAGAGATATGCTTACTGCAAGAGAAAATCTGCTTGAAACCATAAAAAAGGGCGGCAAGCCCGATAGACTTGTAAAACAGTATGAGCCTTTCGGCTTTGCTTTTGGCAACCCCGTAACCAACTTCATCCGCTCCGTTCCCTATCCCGGCATGGAGCCCACCAAGGATAAGTGGGGCACTGTCAGCATTTGGCCTCTGGGCACTCCCGGCGCCATGCCCCATATCACTCCCGAAAACAAGGTTATCAAGGATATCACTTGCTGGAGAGATTTCGTAAAAGTTCCCGATCTTATCGCCAATTGCGATGCCGAGGAATTTTGGCTGCCCTACCTTGAGAATCAGGCCAAGATCAATAAGGATGAGAAGCTTATCACTGCTCTTGCACCCACCGGCGTTTTCGAAAGACTTCATTACCTCATGGGCTTTGAGGATACCTTCATCAACCTGATGGAAGAGCCCGAGGCCATGGCTGATCTCTGCGAGGCTATTGGCGAATATCGTCTGAAGGGCTTTAAGCTCATGGTTGAGCACTCTCACCCCGAAGTTCTTCTCTCCCACGATGACTGGGGTGATAAGCGTAACCTCTTCATGCAGCCCGAGCTTTGGCGCGAGTTCATCAAGCCCCAGTATGAAAAGGCTTATAGCTATCTCCATGATAACGGCGTTATCATTCTCCATCATTCCGATAGCTTCCTTGAGCCTATCATCGAGGACATGATTGATGTTCATATCGATATCTGGCAGGGTGTTCTTCCCCAGAACGATATCCTCAAGCTCCAGAAGCAGATTGATGGCCGCATGGCTCTCATGGGCGGCATTGATGCAGCCATTGTTGACAGAGCAGACTCCACCGAGGAAGAGATCAGAGCCGAAGTTCGCCGCGTATGCGATACCTATTGCCCTGCAGGCAACTTCATCCCCTGCATTACCTATGGTATGCCCGGCACCATCTATAAGGAAAATAATGTCATCATAGACGACGAAATTGAGCGCTACAACGCCGAGCATTTCGGCAAATAAGCGAATAAAGATAACTTGGGAAGGCCATAGGCTTTCCCAAGTTCTTTTTATTAAGCTTGCTTTTTTCATCTATTCTGTTATAATGCAGTATAATAATTTTTGTTCCAAGGAAAGCTTATGGAAATTTTAGATTGGCTTAATAACAGCATAAGCGGCGAATTTGTCTTCACCATGATAATGAGCATGCTGCCCGTGGTGGAGCTTCGCGGAGGCATACCCTTTGGCGTAAGCATGGGGCTTAGTATGCCTGCGGCGGTTTTGGCGTCTATTATCGGCAATATGCTGCCCGTGCCCTTCCTTATTCTTTTCACCCGCAGGGTGTTTGAATGGTTGAGAGTACATATTCCCAGGCTTGATAAGTTCGTAACGGCAATGGAGAACAAGGCCAATAGCAATATGGCTGTTGTTAAGAAATACCGTTTTTGGGGACTGATGATATTGGTGGCTATACCCCTTCCCGGCACCGGGGCATGGACGGGAGCCTTGGTGGCGGCGATTATGAATTTGCGTCTTAAAAAATCCTTCCCCGCAATTTTTCTGGGAGTTATTATTGCCGCTGTAATTGTAAGCCTCATCACCTTGGGCGTTATAAGTATATAAAAGAAGCTCGTTCCGCAAAGGCGGGATGAGCTTTTTTTAGGCGTCAAAAAAGTGGCAAGCACTTTTTTGAGAAGGCTGCAGCCCGCTGCAGCGCATGAAAGGCGCGCCAAAAGGCACACCTTTCCTACGTTTGCGGGCTGATAAGTGTTTTTTCCGACGCACATGTCGCCGGAAAAAACATATTTATTTTCCTTCGCGTCTGCGGACGCGAACTCTGTGAGACCATTTTGATAGGAAAAAAGCTCATTTCGCAAAGGCGGGATGAGCTTCTTGTTTTAATTATTAATATTCCACATTTATGAGGCATAATCCCTTGGCAGGGGCTGTGAAGCCTGCCTTGCTGCGGTCGAGGGAGCGAAGTATGCTCTCCATTTCCGTATGAGCCAACTTACCGGTGCCGACTTCAATAAGAGTGCCGGTGAGAATGCGTACCATATTATAAAGAAACCCGTCGCCGCGGAAATAAATATCCAAATTATCGCCGTTAAGCAGAAAATCGATGCTCTCCACATTTCTAACGGTGGACTTTTTATATTTCTTCAAGGAGCAAAAGGCCTTGTAGTCATGCTCACCGCAAAGGGCTTTTGCGGCTTTCTTCATAGCATCTATGTCCAATTTCTCCTCAATTCTAAGCTGGTATTTTCTGCGGAAAACATCGGGGGCGGCGCCAAGGCGAAGGGAATAGCGGTAAGTTTTGCCCTTGGCGTTTAAGCGGGCGTGGAATCGCTCCGGCGCCTCTTCGGCGGAAATAATGGCAATATCTTCAGGAAGATAGGAATTGGCCTTCTCCATAATAGCGGCAGGGGAGAGGGGAGAACTGCTGCGGAAATTGGCGCACTGTCCTTCGGAGTGGACTCCTGCGTCGGTGCGCCCTGCGCCGTTTATTTCAATGCTTTCGCCGCAAACAGAGGACAAAACAGCCTCCAATTTGCCCTGAATGGTGTTATCTGTGTTGCCCTGTTTCTGCCATCCGTCGTATCGGCTGCCGTCATAGGCAATAATGATTTTATAGTTCATACATTTCTCCAATGGTATTTTTTAATATTATACAATTGATTTCCCAAGGTGTAAATGCTGTTTAGCTGAAAAAAGAAAGAGATACAATATGTAGTGGTAAATTTTCTGAAAAGAATAAATTATTTACAATTTATTGGTTGCGACCTATGGATTATTTTAGTATACTGATAAAATAAGATACTATGGACTTGCTATGCAAAGGAGCAACTTAGATGGCAGCTCACAAGAGCGAAAATAAGAATATTTTGGTTCGCATCGCCACATTTGTGGTGGATAAGCGCAGCCTGTTCTTCCTCATATATATACTTGCAATAATCTTCAGCGTGTTTTCTTTGGGCTGGGTCACCGTTAATGAGGACAGCACCGATTATCTCCCCGATAATACTGAAACCAGACTTGGCATTGAGATTATGGCGGAGGAGTTTTTTGCATCCGGAACGGGACGCATTATGGTTGAGAACATAACCGCCGACCATGCTCAGGAAATTGCCGATGACCTTGCAAAAATTGATGGCGTTGCCATGGTCACTTTCAATAACGATGAAAGCGGTTATAAGGGAGCCTCTGCCCTTTTTGACGTAACCTTTGCAGGCGAAACTGCCGACGAGATAAGCGTCAGCGCAATGAATGAGATAAAGGAATATCTCAAAGGCTATGATGCCTATATAGACTCCGATGTTGGCTATGATATGAATCAGATGCTGCTGGAGGAAATGAGCGTCATTATGGTGGTCGCCGGTATTCTGACTTTGGCCGTGCTTCTGCTCACAAGCCAGGCTTACGCCGAAGTTTTGGTGCTGCTCATGACTTTTGTAGCCGCCGCGGCAATAAACATGGGCACAAACTTCATTTTTAAGGAAATAAGCTTTGTTTCCAACTCCGTCACCGTAGTTTTGCAGCTTGCTCTGGCCATTGACTATGCGATTATCATGTGCCACCGCTTCACCGAAGAGAGAGCAGTCCACGATAACCGTATGGCCTGCATTCTGGCTCTCAGCAAGGCCATCCCCGAAATTGCATCTTCCTCCCTCACCACCATTTCCGGCATGGCTGCCCTTATGTTCATGCAGTTCGGCCTTGGCATGGACATGGGACGAGTTCTCATAAAGAGCATAATCATAAGCCTTCTCTCCGTGTTCACTCTTATGCCCGGTCTGCTCATGCTCTTTGCCGGCGCCTTGGAGAGAACAAAGCATCGCAATTTTATTCCCCGCATAGACTTTTGGGGCAAACTCACCGTTAAGCTTCGCTATGTTGTGCCCCCAATCTTCCTTGCGGTTGTTGTTGCAGCCTTCTTTCTTTCCAGCAATTGCCCCTATGCCTTCGGTTACAGCACCCTTGCAACAACCAAGATGAGCGAAGGGCAGCTGGCAGAGGAGAAAATAAAGGAAACCTTCGGAACTCAGAATATTATGGCCATAGTAGTCCCTTCGGGAGACTATGAAAGTGAAGCAGCCTTCCTCAAGGAGCTTGAGGCGTGCGAAGAGGTTAACTATGCCATGGGTCTTGCCAGCATTGAGGCCATGGGTGGATATACCCTCACCTCGGCTCTCACCACCCGCGAATTTTCCGAGCTTACGGATATGGACATTGAGATAGTTCAGCTTCTATATACCGCTTATGCCGTTTCTAACGAGGATATGGGCGAGCTTTTCAACGATATAAACTCTTATCCAATTCCTCTTATAGATATGTTCCTCTATCTTGTTGAAGAGATAGAGGGAGGCTTCATCACCCTGGATGGAGAAATGGCCTCCATGCTTGACGAGCTGGGCGGCCAGCTTCAGGAAGCTCTAACCCAGCTGCAAAGCGATAAGCATAGCCGCATGGTTGTATCCCTGGATCTTCCCATGGAAGGCGAGGAGGTTTATTCCTTCCTTGATGTTATCCATAGCATAGGCGAGAAATATTATGGCGAGGGCAATGTTATCATCGTTGGCGAAGCAACCTCCGCCCGCGACCTTGCAGATTCCTTCACCAGAGATAATCTGCTTATAAGTGTGCTCACTGCCGTATTCGTTATGGTTATTCTGCTCTTCACCTTTAAGTCCGCAGGTTTGCCTGTGCTGCTTATTCTGGTCATTCAGGGCAGTATTTGGATTAACTTCTCCTTCCCCACCTTGCAGCAG
>JAFYUG010000379.1 GCA_017558545.1 Oscillospiraceae bacterium
ATGGATGCTGCGGCGTAGTAGCCTTCAACAACGCCTCCGGCCTTCTCCATAGCTTCCATAGTGCTGAGGCCTTGGCCTATGTATGTACCTGCACGGCAGTTTCTGGAATGGGGAGAAGTGCAGGTAACGGTGAGATCTCCAACGCCGGCAAGGCCACCAAAGGTCTCCTGCCTTGCGCCCATGGCCAAGCCAAGGCGAGCCATCTCTGTAAGTCCTCGGGTTATAAGCATGCTCTTGGTATTGTCACCAAAACCCATGCCATCGCTGAAGCCCGCGCAAAGAGCCATAACGTTTTTAATAGCGCCGCCAAGCTCCGCGCCTATTATGTCGGGACTTGTATAAATGCGGAAATAGGAGGACATAAATGCGTCCTGAACCTTCTCGGCCAGCTCTCTGTCGGGGCAGGCGGCAAGGCAGGCAGTGGGAAGGCGTCTTGCAACCTCTTCTGCATGGCTGGGTCCGGTGAGAGCAACAACCTTTCTTCCTGTTTCCTCCTCTGCAATTTGACTCATGCGCAGTAAAGTTCCCCGCTCGATGCCCTTGGTAACGGTGACCACGGCTGCATCGGGTTTGATATGAGGGGCAAAGGTGCGGCAAACGGAGCGGATGGCAAAAGAGGGAGAGGCGATAACCACCATTTCGCTATCATTCGCGCAGGCGCAATCTGCGGAGATTTTCATAGAAGAGGGCAGGGGGATATCCTTCAAAGCGGGGTTAAGACCGCTTTCTTTCATTTTTTCAGCCTTTTGGGGATCGTGAGACCAAAGTGTGACATCATGTCCGTTGTCTACAAGGCAAAGGGCGAGAGCAGTGCCCCAAGAGCCGCTTCCTGCAACAGTAATGTTCATAGCTTTTTCTCCTTAAGTTTATTAATTACAATATATCATGGGCAGGCTGAAAAGTCCATTGTTTGAGATTTAAACAATATATTAACAAAGCTTCGAGCTCTTTTTAAGAAAAAGCTCTTAACAAGCTCATTCCGATATGTTATAAATAAAGGATAAGCATCGAAAATTGCGGAAATTTGTCGATAAATTTCTTTTACTATACTCATTTGGAGGATGCTATGGTCTTTTCAAGCCTCACATTTTTGCTTTTGTTTTTCCCCATAGTTCTGTTTTTCTATTTCCTTGTGGACGGACTTCGCTGGAAGAACGGAGTTTTGCTTATCTTCTCCCTGCTTTTCTATGCTTGGGGCGAGCCCGTTTGGGTTTTGGCCATGATAGGCTCAACGCTGATTAACTATGTCTGCGCTCTCATAATAAGCCAAAGCAGATGCAGGGGAGTTCGCAAAATTGCCCTTACCATAGGCGTTGTGGCCTCCGTTGCCATGCTCTTCTATTTTAAGTATGCAGCCTTCCTCTTCAATTCCTTCAGCGGCATTTTCGGCGCAGGAGTAACTCTGCCTGTTTTGGAGCTGCCCATAGGCATTTCCTTCTATACCTTCCAGATTCTTACCTACACCGTGGATGTTTATAGAGGCAAAGCCCCCTGTATGCGCAGCTTCCCCCGTCTTATGCTCTATATAAGCTGCTTCCCCCAGCTTATCGCAGGCCCCATTGTTCAGTATGCCGATGTATGCGAGGCTCTTTCCGATAGAAAATCCACCTCTGATGGTTTCATCATAGGTATGAGAAGATTTTCCGTTGGTCTTGCCAAGAAGGTACTTATTGCCAATGTCTGCGCCCTTGCATTGAAGCAGATGCCCATTGGCGGAGAGAGCAGCCTATCCTTTGTTGGCGCATGGTATGCCGCAATTCTCTATTCTCTCCAAATTTATTTCGACTTTGCCGGTTATTCCGATATGGCCATAGGTATGGGTCATGTGTTCGGATTTAAGTATAAAGAAAATTTCAACTATCC
>JAFYUG010000380.1 GCA_017558545.1 Oscillospiraceae bacterium
ATCTTGTCATTGCGAGGAGCGCAGCGACGTGGCAATCCGTAGCTCCTACAAGCGGCGCGATGTGGGCATCGCGCCCTACGGATACACATAAAACTGAAATTCTGCATTTAAAGGCCCCCTTATCAAGGGGGCTTTAAAAGCACAGCTTTGACACTCTTGCCGCTTCATGATAAAATATTCTCAAAAGGAGGAATGGTGACTATGAAAGAATTTATTTGCTCCGTTTGTCCCGAGGGCTGCCGCGTTTTTGTTGACGAGGCGGGCAACATTTCCGGCAACGGCTGTCCCAACGGCGCGGCTCTGGCAAAGAAGGATCTTGCCATTTTCGGCAGAGTATTTTCCGGCAGCGTTGCGGTTTTGGGCGGCGGCAAGGATAATTGCGCCGTTGAAAGCACCGACAAAATCCCCCGCAGCCGCGTTTATGCGGCAATGGAAGCTCTGCGACCCGTTACCATTTTCGCCCCCGTGAAGGCGGGAGATGTGATAATAAGCGATTTTCTTGGCCTGGGCATAAACCTCATAGCCGCAGAGGATATTGCGGAGATATAAATTAAGAGGACGAACATTAGTTCGTCCTCTTAATTTATATCTCCGTCTTGGCGGCGGGCTGAGGGCAGGAGCGCCCTACGAAAATCTTGTCATAGCTTGCAATACTTGATATAATTAGCCCATCAATCAGCAAAGGAGGGTTCACGAAAGGTGCTTAAGCTTATTCTTGGCCGGGCAAAAAGCGGCAAGACCGGCTCCATCATGGAGGAAATGCGCCAAAAATGCGCTAAAGGTGAAAAAGGCATGGTGCTTTTGGTGCCCGAGCAATATAGCCACGAGGCTGAAAGAGAGCTGCTTCGCGTTTGCGGCGACAGCCTCAGCCTCCACGCCGAGGTATTATCCTTCACCCGCCTTTCCCACCGCGTTTTGAAGGAATGCGGCCTTTCCGCCAAGAAGTTTTTGGACGGCGGCGGCAGAGCCCTCACCCTCGCTCTGGCTTTGGACGCCGTTGGCTCCCGTCTTAAAATATACTCCTCCGCCCGACGCCAGACCCCCATGCAGGAGAGCATACTCTCCGCCATTGACGAGCTGAAAAGCGCCTGCGTCAGCCCCGAAGCTCTCGCCCTTTGCGCCCAAGGTCGCGCCGACGCCCTTGGAGACAAACTGAGGGACATGGAGCTTATCTACTCCGCCTACGAGGCCATTTGCGCCCAAAGCGCCCTTGACCCTTTGGACGCCCTCAGTCTCCTTAGCGAAAACTTCCACCGCAGCGCCTTCGCCGGATGCTCTTTTTATATAGACGGCTTCACGGACTTCACCTATCAGCAGCAGAATATTATTCTCTCCATGCTCCGTAGCGGCTGCGCCGTCACCGTTTGCCTCAGCTGCGAAGGCCTCAGCGAGCTTCACGATATTTTTGAGCCCAGCCGCCGGGCAGCGCTGAGCCTTCTCCGAGGCTCCGAGTCTGCGGGAGTGGAGAGCAAAATCTCCCTTATGAAGAAAAATGCTCCTGCCACCGCCATGGAGGAGCTGGAAAGCCATCTTTTCACCTTTGATAATCCCCATTTGGATAGCCAAGGCAAAATTACTCTTCGCGTTGCAGGAGGTCTCACCGCCGAATGCGAGGCCGCAGCCGCCCACTGCCTGCGCCTTGTTCGGGAGTGTGGCTGCCGCTGGCGTGATATAGCCATAGCCATCCGAGGCTATGAAACTTACCGCGCCGCCTTGGAGAACATCTTCGCCCGCTACGGCGTGCCTCTGTTTTCCGCCCGCAAGAGCGATATTTTTGAAAAACCCATTCCCGCCCTCATACAGTCCGCCTTCGCCATCATTGGCGGCGGCTGGAGCTATGAGGATATGTTCACATACCTTAAAACCGGCTTGGCCGGACTTAGCGCCGAGGAATGCGACACCTTGGAAGGCTACGTTTTCCTTTGGTCTCTTCGCGGCAGCGCATGGACAAGGGAGGAGCCTTGGCGAAGCCACCCCGACGGATATGACGGGGAGTTCAAGGACGAAAGCTTCGAGCGCCTTCGCGCCATAAACTCCCTTCGCCGCCGCGCAGCCGCTCCCCTCGCCCTTTTGCAGGAAAAGGGCAAGGCCGCCAAAACCGCCGCAGAGCACTGCGCCGCCCTTGCGGAATTTTTGGACGCTCTCCATCTTCCCGAAACCCTTGCCGCCAAGGCAAAAATGCTTAGGGAGCAGGGTCGGGAGACCTTGGCAGGGGAATATATGCAGCTTTGGGAAATTGTTCTCTCCGCTTTGGAGCAGTGCGCCGCCGTCCTCGGGGACATGGAGCTGGATTTTGAGACCTTCGGCAAGCTTTTCTGCCTTGTTTTGGGCAAATATTCCCTTGGCAGCATTCCCCTTTCCGCCGACAAGGTTTCCGCAGGCGACATGGACAGAATGCGCCGGCGCAGCATTAAGCATCTTATAGTTTTAGGCTGCGATGCCTCCCGAATTCCCTCCACCGAGGCAGGGGCAGGCATATTCTCCGACGAGGACAGATTGGAGCTGCAGCAAGGCGGCATAGACATAGGCGACAGCCCCACAGACCGCCTTTACCGCGAGTTTGCCCTTGCCTATAACTGCCTGAGCCTTCCCTCCGAGAGCCTTTATATTTCCTATTGCTCCGCAGACGGAGAGGGGGGCAAGACCCAGCCCAGCTTCATCATAAGCCGCATTGAAAATATTTTCGGGATAGAAACCGAGGCCATAGACCTGCCTCTTTGCAAGATAGCCGCCCCCGCTCCCGCCATGGAGCTGGCCGTTGCCGGAGATGGCAGCGCCCTCGCCGCAGCCGCCGCAGAGTATTTCACCGGGGCGGGCAAGGGCGAGGAGCTAAACCGCCTTCGCGCCGCCGCCAAGCTCAGCCGAGGCAGGCTCAGCAAAAGCAGCGTCCGCGCCCTTTACGGAGAGAAGCTGCGCCTTTCCGCCAGCCGCATAGACAAAATGGCCTCCTGCCCCTTCTCCTATTTCCTCCAATACGGCCTCAAGGCCAAACCCCGACAGGCCGCGGAGTTTGCCCCTCCCGAAATGGGCACTTTCATGCACTATGTTTTGGAAAATGTGGCCAGAGAGGTCAATAAGCTGGGTGGCTTCGCCGCCGTGCCCAAGGAGATTTTAGACTCCCTCTGCGACGAATTTGTTAAACGCTATATCCACGAAAAGCTGGACGATTTCCGCGAGAAAAGCCCCCGCTTTGAGTATCTTTTCCGCCGCCTTATTAAAAATGTCCGCTCCGTTGTGGGTGACATGGCCGCAGAGCTTGCCCGCAGCGACTTTAAGCCTCTGGACTTTGAGCTGGACTTCGGCTCTATGACTTCCTTCCCCCCCGTTGAGCTGGGCGAGGAAGGCTCTAAGCTTATGCTCACGGGCATTGCCGACCGTATAGACGGCTGGTATCACGATGGCAAGCTCTATGTCCGCGTTGTGGACTACAAAACGGGACGGAAAAAGTTCAATCTCTCCGACGTTTGGTACGGCATGGGCCTGCAGATGCTTTTATACCTCTTCGCCCTCAGCCGCAACGGAGAAAGCCGCTACGGGGCAGAGATAGTTCCCGCAGGCGTTATGTATGTTCCCGCCCGTGATGTTTTGGTTTCCGCCGATGCGGACATATCCGACGAGGCCATTTTGACAGAAAAACTGAAAGGTCTGCGCCGCAGTGGCCTTGTGCTGGATGAAGAGGCTGTTTTGAAGGCCATGGAGCATGGGGATGAGCCCGTTTACATCCCCGTCACCATCAAAAAGGGCGAATACACGGGAGACGGCCTTGCCTCCGCAGAGCAGCTGGGACTGCTCAGCCGACATATTGACGCGACACTCAGGGACATGGCCAAGGAGATGCACTCCGGCTGCATATCCGCCGACCCCTATTACCGCAGCAGCAGCGAAAATGCCTGCCGCTACTGCGACTATGCCTCCGCCTGCCACTTCGGCGGCGAGGAGGACGGCTACCGCTACCTTGACAAAATCAAGGCGGCAGACTTTTGGGCAAAACTTCAGGAAGGAGAGGAAGGATAACATGGGCTTTAGCTTCACCGCAGGCCAGCAGCAGGCCATAGAGACCCGCGGCCACAGCCTTCTTGTCTCCGCAGCCGCAGGCAGCGGCAAAACCAGAGTTTTGACCGAGCGCGTTATGAGCTATGTAACCGATCCCGCCGAGCCCATAGACATAGACCGCTTTCTTATAATCACCTTCACCCGGGCAGCCGCAGGGGAAATGCGAAGCCGCATTATGGACACCATTGCCGCCGCAGCCGCAGCCAATCCCTCCGACCGCCGCCTGCGCCATCAGCAGGATAAATGCTGGCAGGCTCATATAGGCACCATCCACTCCTTCTGCACGGATATCTTGCGTGAGCATTGCCACCTTGTTGGTCTGCCCCCTGCCTTCCGCGTTATGGAGGAGGAAGCCGCCGACAAGATGAAGCTCTCCGTTTTGGAAAAGCTTCTTGAAAGCCGCTACGAAAAGCCCGACGAAGACTTTTTGCGTCTGACGGACAGCGTGGGCGCAGGCAGAGATGACCGCCGCCTTGGGGAAACTGTGCTGGCTCTTTATGACAAGGTGCGCTCCCACCCCTACCCCACCGGCTGGACGGCTGAGCAAAAGGAGCTTTTGCGCACTCTGCCTTCTCTGAAAGACGCCTCGGAGACCCCTTGGGGTCAGATTATGCTGGAGAGCATAGCCAAGGAGGCCATGTACCACTCCCAGCGCATGGACGAGGCGGTGCAGGCAATTTACTCCGCCGACGATAAAATTATCGCCGCCTACGGAAGTGTTTTCGAAGAGGACGCCGCCCATCTGCGCGACTTTGTCCGCGCCCTTTCCGAGGGTTGGGACAGAGCCAGAGATTTTCTCCCTCCCGAGTCCTTTGCCCCCTTGGGCAGACTCACCCGCTACGAGAACGCGGCCTTGAAAGACTCCGTTAAATCCGTTCGCGACAGCTATAAAAAGGCCGCCGAGCTTTTTCGCGCCGCCTTGGCGGAGAGCAGCGAAAAGCAGCTTGGGGATATGCTCTTCATGGCCCCTGCCATGGAAGCTCTTTTGACCCTTTGCGAGGATTTCCACAAAGCCTACCGCGCTGAAAAGCGCAGAGAGGGTCTTGCAGACTTCAACGACCTTGAGCATCACACCCTCAGCCTGCTTATAGAGCCCACCACCATGACCCCCACTCCCCTTGCCAAGGAGCTGGGAGCGCGATACAGAGAGATAATGGTGGACGAATATCAGGATGTTAACGCCGTTCAGGACATGATTTTCCATGCCCTTTCCGATGGCGGCAAGCGACTGTTCATGGTTGGCGACGTAAAGCAGTCCATTTACCGCTTCCGTCTGGCCGATCCCACCATCTTCCTCCATAAATACGATACCTACACCCCCTTCTCGCGGGATGCCGGGGAGGGTGAGAGCCTGCGCATACTTTTGCAGGAAAATTTCCGCTCCAGAAAAAGCGTTTTGGATGCGGCCAACCATGTTTTTTCCACCATTATGAGCCGCGAGCTGGGCGAGCTGGACTATGACGAGGATGCGGCCCTGCGCTTTGCCGCCCTCGACTACCCCGAGGGCACGGATAGCCCTGCGGAGCTTTGCATCATAGACCCCTTCTCCGCCGCCGATGACCCCGATAGCCCCCAGCAGGCCGCCTTGGAGGCCAGATATGTGGCTCAGAGAATAAAGGCCATGATGGAGGCCAAGACTCCCGTTTACGAAAAGGGCAAAGCCCGCCCCTGCCGCTACGGCGACTTCGTTGTGCTTATGCGCTCTCCCGGCAGCAAAGGCGGCATTTTCCACAGAGAGCTGAGCCTTGCAGGTATCCCCACCCAGAGCAAGCAGGCGGGAGACTTTTTCTCCTCCCTTGAAGTTGGCCTTGTGATGGACATGCTCTCCGTTATAGATAACCCCCATTGGGATGTGCCCCTTATTAGTGTTCTCCGCTCCCCCGCCTTTGGCTTCACCGCCGACGAGCTGGCGCAAATTCGCGCCGCGGATAAGTCCACGGACTTTTATAGCGCCCTTTGCAAGGCTGCGGAAAACGGAAACGTGCATTGCAGCGAATTTTTGGAAAAGCTGCGCTCTATCCGCGCAGCCGCTCCCGACCTGAGCCTTGATGAGCTTCTTTGGCGCATTTACACGGAAACGGAGCTCTTTTCCATCTGCTCCGCCATGACGGGGGGCTCTGAGCGCCGCGCCAAGCTGATGGGTCTTTTTGAAATGGCACGAAGCTTTGAGCAAAGCGGACATAAGGGTCTTTTCCGCTTTTCCGCATGGCTTCGCCGCATGGCGGAGAGAGGTCAGGAGCCTGCCGCCGCCCAAAGCGGAGACAATGTTACCATTATGAGCGTTCACAAAAGCAAGGGTCTTGAGTTCCCCTTTGTGTTCCTCTGCGACCTTTCCCACCGCTTTAATAAGTCCGATTCCTCCGCCCATGTGCTCATCCACTCCCGTTTGGGTCTTGGCCCCAAGCTGACGGATGCCGGGAGAGGCGTGGAGTTCCCCACCCTTGCCCGCCGCGCCATCGCCCGGGAGATAGACAGGGAGTCCCTCAGCGAGGAAATGCGCGTATTATACGTTGCCCTCACCAGAGCAAGGGAAAAGCTCATTATGACCGCCACCTGGAAAAATGCCGAGGCAGGTCTTGGCAAGCTGACCCTTGCCGCACAAAAGCCCATGCCTCCCACGCTGCTTCGCGGCGCATCCACCCCCTTGCAGTGGCTTTCCTACGCCGCCATTTTGGACGAGGAGGAGCTTATTAAGCTTGAAATCATCCCTGCCGACAGTCTTTTGGAAAGTGGAGAAAGCTGCGCTGACAGCTCCGAGGAAGTTAAAAAGGAAGACTCCTCCGCCCAGCTTTTGAAACTGATTAAGGATAATCTCAGCCATAGGTATTCCCACGCCGCAGCGGTGGAGCTGCCCACAAAGCTAAGCGCAACGGAGCTTGGCCGCTTTGAGGATGGGGAGAGTTTGGAGGCCGAAACCATGGCGCCCAAGTTCCTTGAGCCGGACTTCCGCCGTCCCAGCTTCCTTGAAGAGGGCAAAAAACTCAGCGCCACCGCCATAGGCACCGCCACCCACGCCTTCATGCAGTATGTTGACCTTGAAAAGGTGGGCTCGCTTGCCCTTTTGCAGGGGGAGCTTGCGCGCATAGAGGATGCTGGGCTTCTATCCCACGAGGAGGCCGAGGTCATAGACCTGAATAAGCTTTTGCTCTTTTTCCAAAGCGATGAAGGCCGGCTTTTGCAGCAAGGCAAGGTGCACCGGGAATTTCGCTTCACCCTTCTTTGGGATGCGGGAGAGGTCTATGGCAAGGATGCCGAAGGCGAGGAGCTTTTGATGCAGGGCATTGTGGACTGCCTTGTGGAGGAAGAAGATAGCCTTTCCATCATAGACTACAAAACCGACAAGGTGTTTGGGGAGGATATAGCCCAAAGAGCTGAGCTTTACCGCAGCCAAATTGAGGCCTACGCCCGCTCCGTCCAAAGAATTTTCGGCAAAAAGGTGAAGAGAAAGCTCCTCTATTTCCTCCGCAGCGGCGTCAGCGCGGAGCTTTGAAAAGGCCACAAAAAAATTACCAAAACCATTGAAAAATCACGGTTTTTTGATAAAAAGCTCTTGCTTTAAAGGCAATGCTATGTTAAAATACGTTTTGCGTCTTGTAACCATGCCCTAAGAGGGCGTACTCAAGGCAGCTTATTATGAGGAGAAATTTATTATGAAGCCCGGAATCCACCCCAAGTACGAACAGACCACCATCCGCTGCGCTTGCGGCGAAGTTATCGCTACCGGTTCCACCAAGCAGAACATCATCGTTGAAATCTGCTCCAAGTGCCACCCCTTCTACACCGGCAAGCAGAAGCTCGTTGACACCAGCGGCCGCGTTGATAAGTTCAACAAGAAGTACGGTCTGTAATTCAATAGAAGCTATTGCAGATAAAAGGCTCCACAAAAGGCGGCCTCACATAGGGATTTATACGCTCCAAAGTGTATCTTTTCCCGCAATACTGCATCAAAAAATCACGGCAGGCGTCAGCCTTGCCGTGATTCTTTGTTTTGTCTTACAGGAA
>JAFYUG010000381.1 GCA_017558545.1 Oscillospiraceae bacterium
TGGGGATCCATATAACGCAGGAAGTACCAGCTGCTGCCTGCCCACTGGGGCATGGTGTCGGTCTCGCGCTTTGCGCTGCCGCCGCAGACGGGGCAGGTGGTGTTGACCCAATCGGTCATCTTGCTCAGGGGGCTTTCGCCGTCATCGGTGGGCTCATAGCTCTCAACCTGAGGCAGAGTGAGGGGCAGTTCGCTTTCGGGCAGGGGAACCCAGCCTCCGCAATGCTCGCAGTATACGAGGGGGATAGGCTCGCCCCAG
The DNA here is from genome assembly GCA_017558545.1 of Oscillospiraceae bacterium. Classification (GTDB taxonomy): domain Bacteria; phylum Bacillota; class Clostridia; order Oscillospirales; family Oscillospiraceae; genus SIG459. Next base: position 259 of record JAFYUG010000381.1, read on the forward strand.
TAGCGCTGGCGGGAGAATACCCAGTCACGGAGCTTGAAGTTGACCTTTTCATGGCCAATTCCCTGCTCGCTGAGCCACTTAATCATGGTGGGGATAGCATCCTTAACGGTGAGACCATCAAGGAAACCGGAGTTAACCATGATGCCGCTTTCGTCCTTAACGGTGTAAGCTTCCTTCTCAACATCGCCGCCTGCAACGACCTCGATGATTTCGCAGCCAAAGGCCTTTGCGAAAGCCCAGTCGCGGTCATCGTGGCCGGGAACAGCCATGATAGCGCCGGTGCCATAGGTTGCAAGAACATAGTCGGAAATGAAGATGGGGATTTCCTTGCCGTTTACGGGGTTGATAGCAGCAACGCCCTGCAGCTTAACGCCGGTTTTGTCCTTTGCCATCTCGGTGCGCTCAAAGTCGCTCTTGCGGGCGGCTGCAGCCTGATATTCGCGAACCTCATCAATGTTGGTGAGCTCATTGGCCCACTTGGAGATAAGGGCGTGCTCAGGGCTCATAACCATGTAGGTTGCGCCGAAGAGGGTGTCGGGACGGGTGGTGAAAACAGTGATGGTATCGCCATTGGTGGCGGTGAAATCCAGCTCAGCACCGGTGGAACGGCCAATCCAGTTACGCTGCTGGGTCTTAACGCGCTCGATGAAGTCCAGCTCGTCCAGATCGTCAATGAGGCGCTGGGCATACTCGGTGATCTTCAGCATCCACTGGCTCTTCTCCTTGCGGACAACGGGAGCACCGCAGCGCTCGCAAACGCCGTTGACAACTTCTTCGTTGGCAAGAACGCACTTGCAGCTGGTGCACCAGTTAACGGGCATCTGGCTCTTATAAGCAAGACCCTTCTTGAACAGCTGGAGGAAAATCCACTGGGTCCACTTGAAGTAAGCGGGGTCGGTGGTATCTACGCAGCGATCCCAGTCAAAGCTGAAGCCCAGCATCTGGAGCTGCTTGGTGAAATTGGCAATATTATCACGGGTAACATCAGCGGGATGGAGATGATTCTTAATGGCATAGTTCTCAGTGGGCAGACCGAAGGCATCATAGCCAATGGGGAAGAGAACATTATAACCATCCATGCGGCGCTTTCTGGCCACAATGTCCATAGCGGTGTAGGGACGGGGATGGCCAACGTGAAGGCCTGCTGCGGAGGGATAAGGGAACTCAACAAGGGCATAGAACTTGGGCTTATCGCTGCCGGTTACTGCGGCGTAGCTCTTATTTTCCAGCCAATATTTCTGCCATTTTTTTTCGATTGCTGTAAAATCGTACTTCATGTCACGTCTTCTTTCTTTTCGTTTAATACTCAGTTAGGGAGAACAAGGGAGGAAATATCAATTTCCTCGGCGTTGGACCAAAGGCGCTCAAGGTTATAGAACTGTCTTGCCTCATCCATGAAGATATGGACAACAACGCAGCCAAAGTCGATGAGAACCCAGCCGCCGGAACGGTAGCCTTCGCGGTGGAGGGGATTTTCGCCCTTTGCTTCCAGGGTAGCCTCAACCTCGTCAGCCATGGTCTTGATCTGAGTGGTGGAGTTTGCAGTGCAGATTACGAAATAATCGGCCAGAACGGTGACATCGGAAGTGCGGAGGAGCTTGATATCGTCTGCCTTCTTGCCATCAAGGGTGCTGACTATTATTTCAGCTATTTCTTTGGGAGTCATCATTATTAATCACTATCCTTATTTAGAATATTTTATCCTTTGTAATTAGAAAAATCATAAAAAGATTCGCGGGCAATTATCTCGCCTGTGGTGGACATTACAGAGCCATCGTTTTCATCCCAGCTGAGAATATCCAAATTATGAGGACCA
>JAFYUG010000382.1 GCA_017558545.1 Oscillospiraceae bacterium
CTGACCGTCTTCTGAAGGAAGACCTGATGGACGTCATCCTCGTCGGCAATGTCGATGCCGTCAAGGAAGCTGCCGCTGCCGGCAACTTTGATGTTTCCAAGGCAACCATCCTCGATCCCGCTACCTACGAAGGTATGGACGAAATGGTCTCCACTATGGTCGCTCTGCGTAAGGGCAAGATGACCGAAGACGAGTGCAAGGCTGCCCTCTCCAAGGGCAACTACTTCGGCACTATGCTGGTGAAGATGGGCAAGGCTGACGCTCTTCTGGGCGGCGCTACCTACTCCACCGCTGACACTGTCCGTCCCGCTCTGCAGCTGATTAAGACCAAGTCCGGCGCACATCTGGTCTCCTCTTGCTTCATTATGAAGCGCGACACCGGTGATGACGCTCTGAAGATGCTCTGCATGGGTGACTGCGCCATTAACCTTGGCTACGAAGACACCTGCGATAAGGAAGGCAATGTTGTTGTCTCCGCCGCACAGAAGCTGGCAGAAGTCGCCGTCGAGTCCGCCAACACCGCTTCCTTCTTCGGCATCGAGCCCAAGGTTGCAATGCTTTCTTTCTCCACCAAGGGCTCCGGCAAGGGCAGCACTGTCGCCCTGTCTGCCGAGGCTACCAAGGTTGCTCAGGAGATGGCTCCTCAGTACGCCATCGACGGCGAAATGCAGTTTGACGCCGCCGTTTCCCCCACTGTCGGCCAGCTGAAGTTCCCCGGCTCCCCCGTGGCAGGCTACGCCAACACCTTCATTTTCCCCACCATCGAAGCCGGCAACATCGGTTACAAGATCGCTCAGCGTCTGGGCGGCGTCGCAGCCTACGGCCCCATCCTTCTGGGTCTGAACGCTCCCATCAACGACCTCAGCCGCGGCTGCGTTGCCGACGAGGTCTACAAGATGGCCATCATCACCTGCGCTCTGGCATAAGCTCGCTGCGCTCGCAATGATATCCGCCCAAAGGGCGGGTGAAATTCGCAAGCGAATGAAATGCTGCTTCGCAGCGTGAAATATTTTCTTTGAAAATGTTAATGTAAAAGCCGGAATCCGAATCGGATTCCGGCTTTTGAATTTTAAATAAGTTGCGAAGCAACACCACAACACGCGAAGCGTATTTCACATTGCGTCAGCAATATTTCACTTGCCCGAAAGGGCAAATATCACATTCCCGCAAGGGAATATATCACTGTCTGATTTCAAAGAAATCAGACTATGCCCTGTGCGATCATGGCGTTGGCAACCTTCAGGAAGCCTGCGATGTTGGCGCCGGCAACCAGATTGCCCTCCATGCCGTACTCCTTGGCGGCGGCGGAGGCGTTTGCGTAGATATTCTCCATGATGCCCTTGAGCTTGGCGTCAACTTCCTCGAAGGACCAGCTGTAGCGCATGGAGTTCTGGCTCATTTCCAGAGCGGAGGTGGCAACGCCGCCTGCGTTGGCAGCCTTGGCGGGGGCGAAGAGGAGACCGCTAGATTGCAGATATGCAACTGCCTCGTTGGTGCAGGGCATATTTGCGCCTTCGCTTACGGCGAAGCAGCCGTTGGCTACGAGAGCCTTGGCGGCGTCCAGATCCAGCTCGTTCTGAGTGGCGCAGGGCATTGCGATGTCGCAGGGGATGGTCCAGATGCCCTTGCAGCCTACGGTGTAAGTGGCTTCGGGATGGTCGGCCACATACTCGCTGATGCGGGCGCGGCGAACCTGCTTGAGGACCTTGATAGCCTCGATGTCGATGCCATTGGGGTCATAGATATAGCCATTACTATCGCTGAGAGCAACGACCTTTGCGCCCAGCTCGGTGGCCTTCACGCAGGCATAGGTTGCAACGTTGCCGCTGCCGGAGATAACAACGGTCTTGCCCTCGAAGGATTTGCCGTTGTCGCGGAGCATGGCGTCGGTGAAGTAGCATACGCCGAAGCCGGTGGCCTCGGTGCGGGCCAGAGAGCCGCCGTAGGGGATGCCCTTGCCGGTGATAACGCCGCCTTCGTAGGCGCCGGTGATGCGCTTGAACTGGCCGAAGAGATAGCCAACTTCGCGGGCGCCAACGCCGATGTCGCCTGCGGGAACGTCAACGTCCTGACCGACATACTTATAAAGCTCGGTCATAAAGCTCTGGCAGAAGCGCATAACCTCGGCATCGCTCTTGCCCTTGGGGTCGAAGTCGCTGCCGCCCTTGCCGCCGCCTATGGGCAGACCGGTGAGGGAGTTTTTGAAAATCTGCTCAAAGCCAAGGAACTTGATGGTGCCTTCCTTGACGCTGGGGTGGAAGCGCAGACCGCCCTTGTAGGGGCCGATGGCGGAGTTGAACTGAACGCGGAAGCCGCGGTTTACGTGGACATTGCCTGCGTCGTCGGTCCAGGGAACGCGGAACTTTATCATGCGCTCGGGCTCGGTGAGACGCTCGATGAGGCCCAGCTTTTCATATTCGGGGTGCTGCTCAACAACGGGCTCGAGGGACTCCAGAACCTCGTGAATGGTCTGGAAAAACTCGGCCTCGC
>JAFYUG010000383.1 GCA_017558545.1 Oscillospiraceae bacterium
GAAGAACTTGCGCATCATCTCATGTTTTTCAGTGAGAATCATTGATATTCCTCCAATAAAAAAATTTTTAGTAAACTATGTAATTGCAGGGGTAATACCCCGGGAACTACGGTTTGACCGTCATTTCCGAGGTGGAAATGAATGATTCGTTAGATTTAAGTCTTTTGTTACTAATGGATATAAAGACCCCAATGGTCACGAACCCGTTCATTTTAGCATTTTAAGGCATTTTCTGAACAAAGTCAACAAAAAACACCCAGAAAAACGCAGTTTAATGAAAGTTTATTTTTTACCAATCTGAAATTGAAGCTGCGGCAGGCAAATTTAGCCTGCCGCAGAGATAAATTCTGTAAAATCAGATGGTTTTACTTGTTCCACTTCCAGTTTACAACCTCGGGCATATCAACGCCATATTCGCGGATATACTCGTTATGCTCGACAAGCTTGTCGTTCATTTCCTGAATTACAGAGGCAGCTTTGTTGCCGAGAGAGGGGATAAGCTGCAGTGCATCTTTTACAAGGTGATAGCGGTCAATATGGTTCTGAACACGCATATCAAAGGGAGTGGTAATAGTTCCTTCCTCCATATAACCGCGAACATGAAGGTTCTTATTATATCTGCGATAAGTCAGCTCGTGGATGAGGGAAGGATAACCGTGATAAGCGAAGAGAATAGGCTTATTCTTGGTAAAGAGAGTGTCATAATCGGATGCGCTCAGGCCGTGGGGGTGCTGGGTTGCATCCTGAAGTCGCATAAGGTCAACAATGTTGATAACACGAACTTTAATATCAGGCATTTTCTCGCGAATAATGCTTACAGCAGCAAGGGTTTCAAGGGTGGGAGCATCGCCGCAGCAGGCCATAATAATATCGGGCTCTTCTCCTGCGTCGTTGCTTGCCCACTGCCATATACCGATACCTTGAGTGCAGTGCTTAATAGCCTGATCCATGGTAAGCCACTGGGGTCTGGGATGCTTGGAAGTGACCATAACATTGATATAATTTCTGGAACGTATGCAATGGTCAAAGCAGCTGAGCAGGCAGTTGGTATCAGGAGGAAGATAAATGCGGGTTACGTCTGCTTTCTTATTTACGAGATGGTCAATAAAGCCGGGGTCCTGATGGGTGTAGCCGTTATGGTCCTGCTGCCAAACGTTGGAGGAAAGAATATAGTTCAGAGAGGCAATTTTTGCTCTCCAGGGCAGCTCGCTTGTAACCTTGAGCCATTTTGCGTGCTGAGAGGCCATGGAGTCAACAATACGAATAAAAGCCTCATAGCTATTGAAAAATCCGTGACGACCGGTGAGAAGATATCCTTCAAGCCAGCCTTCGCAGGCGTGCTCAGAGAGCATGGAGTCCATAATTCTGCCGTCTGTGCCCAGAAATTCGTCGCCTTCTATGGTTTCGCTGTTCCAGTTGCGGGTGGTAACTTCAAATACCTTGCCAAGACGGTTGGACATGGTTTCATCGGGGCCGAATACGCGGAAGTTATCGGGATTCATCTTAACAACATCGCGTACAAAGGCGCCGAGTTCCAGCATATCCTGAGCGTCAACAGAACCGGGAGATGGCACATTAAGCTCATAATCTCTGAAATCGGGGAGCTTAAGGTCGCGCAGGAGGAGACCGCCGTTGGCGTGGGGATTGGCGCCCATGCGGCGTTTTCCCTTGGGGGCAAGAGCGGCAACTTCGGGGACGAGCTTACCCTCAGGGGTGAAAAGCTCTTCGGGCTTATAGCTTCTCAGCCAGCTTTCAAGTCTTTCGATATGGTCTTTTCCTGACATATCAATGGGAACCTGATGAGCGCGGAAGGTGTTTTCAATTACCTTGCCGTCCACTTCCTTGGGTCCGGTCCAGCCCTTAGGAGTGCGGAGAACTATCATGGGCCACTTTATACCGGAGGATTTGCCGGCTTTTGCAGAAGCCTTAATTGCCAGAATGTCGGCGTAGCAATCTTCAAGAGCTTCGGCCATAGCCTGATGCATTGCCATAGGCTCGCTGCCGGAAACAAATCTGGGCTGCCATCCCATGCCTTCGTAGAACTTCTGCAGATCTTCGTCGGTGGTTCTTGCCAATATGGTGGGATTAGCTATTTTGTAGCCGTTAAGGTGCAAAACGGGGAGCACAGTGCCGTCTTTTACGGGATTAAGGAATTTGTTGCTCTGCCATGATGCAGCAAGAGGGCCCGTTTCAGCTTCGCCGTCACCGACAACGCAGACCGCAATAAGATCGGGATTATCAAAAACAGCGCCAAAAGCATGGAACATGGAATAACCAAGCTCGCCGCCTTCGTGTATTGAACCGGGAGTTTCGGGAGCAACATGGCTGGAAATACCGCCGGGGAAGGAGAACTGCTTGAAAAGCTTCTGCATGCCTTCCTTATCCTGGGCGATATTGGGGTATACTTCGCTGTAGCTTCCGTCCATCCAATCCTGAGCAACCATTGCATTGCCGCCATGACCGGGGCCGGAGAGATATATCATATCAAGGTCATATTTGTTGATCATTCGGTTAAGATGAGTGTAAATGAAGTTCTGTCCGGGACAGGTACCCCAGTGACCAACAATTTTGCGCTTAATCATTTCTCTGGTGAGAGGTTTCTCCAAAAGGGGATTATCCAAAAGATAGAGCTGGCATGCGGTTAGATAGTTTGATGCATTCCACCATTTGTCGAGACCGATTATCTCGTCTTTGGTGATTTCAAATTTAGACATTGCGTATCCTCCTTGCTCTTATTTTTTAATTGCATTTGTAGTATTCTAATTAATATGTAATTTATACTAAGGGACTATAAATGCCATTTATATTTTACTATATTTTCGTCATCTTTACAATTAACTAATTGTGAATTTTATCTTTACAAAGCCTGAAATAGGATTTAGTATAGCCATATTAACATGCTGCGGGAGGTAACAATGAAAATAAGTCTTAACCCAGATGAAAATATCGTAAATATCGTAAAGCAAGGTCTTGAGCAAAGGGGTGGCTATTGCCCCTGCCGCATGGAAAAAACCGAGGAAAATAAGTGTATATGCGAAGAATTTCGCCGCCAAATGGATGATCCCGAGTTCGAGGGATATTGCCACTGCATGCTTTATTATAAGTCACTTTCATAAAGGAGAAATTACCGATGGCAAAAATAATTGTTAATGATAATAATTTTGAAGAGCTGGTTTTGGGCAGTCCTATTCCTGTTTTGGTGGATTTTTGGGCTCAGTGGTGCGGCCCTTGCATGATGCTTGCTCCTGTGCTCTCTGAGCTTGCGAAGGAGAAAGAGGGCTTGGTTACAGTTGCAAAAGTCAATGTGGATGAATGCCCCAAGCTTTGCGCTTGCTATGGAATAGCAAGCATCCCCACAGTTCTTCTTTTTAAGGAAGGAAAACTTTGCGCAACAAGCGTTGGCCTCAGACCTAAATATATGTTTGAGGAAATGATAAAGTAATAAAAAGCACAGCCAAAGGCTGTGCTTTTTATTACCGATATTTTATTCAGCAGCGGCTACTTCAACAACTTCGCCCTCTACAGGAACAGACTTCTTGCAGAGCATGACGATGAGGATGATGAAACCAACAACGGGAACGAGGGAGATGAAGATCCAGCCCCAAGCCTTGCCGGCGTCGCGAAGACGGCGAACGCAAACAGCGATACCGGGAATGAGGACTGCCAGACCGTAAAGGCTGGAGATAAGCTCAATTCCGATGAAGCCAAGTACGGTGCCGATAATGAAGTTTACAAGAACAGCCATCCAATAATCGCGAACAGAGGTGCGACCCTTGAAATTAGCATAATTCTTCCACATTTCTATGTAGCCATGGAAAAAGGACATAATAATTCTCCTTTCAGATGATGTGTCTACATTATATTATTTTAGACCAAAAAAGTCAATAAAAGGCGCTTTTAATTTGTATATATATTTGCTCAGTATGTGAAATATTTATAAAAAATCGGATATGCAGAAATAAACTCAGATAGCGAGATTCTTGTTGATGAGCCGGGATCATTTATGGTGAAATTTTCAGTGGCTATACTGCCTCCTTTGAAGCCTTTTATAATAACCCAATGCTGTCCGCCGTAAGTGTTTTTCATACCAAGTAAAACAGGTTTTCCTGACTTGAGAATATTATATATATTCGTCAGATAATTGGATGATTGAGTGTTTACTGAATAGTTTGATGGCCAGTATACACTTCCTGAAGCAGTATAACTTAGTTTATATCGCATACTGGCAGGAGTAATAGCAGTTCCTGTCCTGTAAGATTCCATCATGGCTATTGCTGTTGTGGCGCAGCCTATTGTTCCAATTGTTCCGCCGCCGGAGCCAATTTTAATGCCGGACCATCTGGAGTCATATTGTTTATAACTGGGAACATTGAGAGAAATGGATTTTGTGTCCGTCTGCGAAGATGAGATGGGGCCAAGATAGATATTGTAAACAAATCCTGTTTTGTTTCCGTGGTATAGAATTTTGCTCCAATACGCGGAAGAGGATAAAACAACAACCTTTTCGCCGGAATAGAGACTATCAATAACGGCGTATTCATAGCCTCCTCCGGCTCTGACATTGAGCCGTCCAGAAGAAGTATTAATTTTTCTATAACTTCCTCCCAAATTGGAAATATAGCTGCTGTGGCAATATCCGAATTGATTTTTGCCGTACTCAAGGTAATACCAATTTCCGCTTTGAGAATGAATGGTAACAAAAGAGCCATTATATAGCTTTGTCTTAATGCTCGATGTTGAACTTGCTTCGCTTCTAACATTTAACCTTCCTGAACTGACATTAACAACTCCTGCCGCAGCGTTACCGGCAGCAGATGCTGTGTTAGGCAGCATGAGCATTATAAGGACAATAAATGAACAGATGAACAGTGTTTTGAATTTTCTGATAATCATCACCTCTAAAAAAGTTTCGGTCATGATTATACCATGGATAATTATTGCTGACTCTTCCAAATGCTGGAGCATATCAGCGCCGGGAAATTTCGGAGAAGATATATTTATTAATAATCCTGCAAAATTGTATGCAGGGAATGCTTAATAATAGCCACATCATAGAAAATACAGGACATATCTGACCCAATAAGTTATATTTCATGTCTGAGTAATCCCAAATGTCCCAGCCAAGATTTAGATTTACAATACATCCTGCTATAAATTCCAAGGTAGTAACAATGCATGCGCACAATATAAGCTTTTTCCATGTTTTATCCTTCATCTTGTTCGCAACGAGATACATCAGGTATAGACAAATTCCGCCCAACAATAGCATAGTCCAATGGGTGTGTCCTCGCCATAAGGTTTCTATACTTCCGTATCCCATTGCTCCGATAATAAAAATAAAAGCAAATTCTAAGATTACCATATAAAATCACCCGAGTTTAACTTTGCCCTATATGGATGAAATTTAGACGAAAATATTAATTTCTTTGGGGAGAATATTTTCAGGTGATGAGTTTATGAAATACTTAAAGATTTTTATTTTGGCTTTTATGTTGGCATCATTATTTTTCCTTGAAGGAAACTGCGCTGAAAAGGAAACTGTAACTTTACCTATTGTGATGTATCATCATATATCCAATGATCCTTCTAAATGGAATAAATATGTTATCAGCATTGAAGAATTTCGGGCAGATATGGAATACCTGTATTCCAAGGGTTTTGAAAGCATAAACTTCTCCCAGCTTCTCGCATGGCAAAAAGGAGAATTTGATATGCCGGAAAAACCTTTTATGATAAGCTTTGATGATGGCTTTACAAGCACGGCTGCCTATGCTGAGCCAATAATGAAAGAACTTGGCTTCAACGGCATTGCGGCAATAATAGGCAGCGTATGCGATGAGTTCAGCCAAAACGGCGAAAATGATGCTGAGCTATCGTCTTTAAGCTGGGAAGAAGCTGTAAAAATGGCGGAAAGAGGCACTATTGAACTTCAATGCCACACATGGAATCTTCATAAAAATACTAATCCAATTGGATGCTCAAAAAGAAAAGGGGAGAGCAGTGAAGAGTATAGATACAGAATTTCTTCTGATTTAAGTAAGTTTTTAAGCGGATGCAGGGAAAACGGTGTTGAAGTTGCAATGTCAATTGCGTATCCTTTTGGCGCCTATAATGAGGAAATTTCGGATATTGTAATGGATATGGGCTTTCTTGGTGCATTTACATGCACGGAGGAAATAAATGTATTGACAGGGGAGCCAAAAGAGTTATATTATCTTGGAAGATTTAATCGCCCCCATGGCATTTCAAGTGAAAATTTCTTTAAAAAGTGGGAAAATAACTATTGACATTGGGGTAAACGGCTGATATAATAGCAAAGCTGAAAATGAAGAAGGTACGGATGGCGTCCGTCCTCACCCCGCCGCCATGAGCGCGCAGAGGTCAATAATCATTCATTTCATCCTGAGGGGATGAAGTGCGGATTTTGTTGCGGATGCCTGAGAATGTGCATTCGCATTTATTTTTTTGGAGGTGTCTGACATCGCAAACCTGGACCATCTGATAAACGACGAAATAGACGCACTTGAGGTCAGACTCATAAGCGACGAAGGCGAACAGCTTGGCATTATGTCCGCTGAAGCCGCTCAGAAGATTGCTGATGAAAGAGAAATGGACCTCGTGCTCATCTCTCCCAACGCAAAGCCCCCCGTGTGCAAGATCATGGACTACGGCAAGTATCGTTTCGAGCAGGCAAAGCGCGAGAAGGAAGCCAAGAAGAATCAGCGTGTTATTGAAGTTAAGGAAATCCGCATGTCTCCCGGCATCGGCGAGAACGACTTCAATACCAAGCTCCGCAACGGCCAGAAGTTCCTTGCTGACGGTGACCGTCTGAAGGTTACCATCCGCTTCCGCGGCAGAGAAATGGCTCACACCAATATCGGTGAGCAGCTTCTCAAGGATTTCGCAGCAAAGTGCTCTGACGTAGGTACCATGGATAAGAACCCCAAACTTGAGGGTAGAAACATGTCCATGTTCCTGTCACCCAAGGCCAAATAAGTTTTGTTAAACCAAGGAAGGAGATATATACCATGCCCAAACTTAAGACCCACAGCGGCGCTAAGAAGAGATTCAATCTCACCAAGACCGGTAAGGTCAAGCGCGCACATGCTTACAAGAGCCACATCCTGAACAAGAAGACCACCAAGCGTAAGAGAGGCCTCCGCCAGAGTGCCATCGCAGACGTGACCAACACTGCTGCAATCAAGCGCATGATACCCTACAAATAAGAGGAGGACCTTGAGAAATGGCAAGAGTTAAAGGCGCGATGATGACGCGCAAGCACAGAAATAAGATCCTTGGCCTTGCAAAGGGCTACTGGGGCGCAAAGTCCAAGCACTATAAGATGGCTAACCAGGCCATGATGAAGTC